>NZ_DFTP01000004.1:47036-65268 GCF_002381585.1 Marinimicrobium sp. UBA4209 | reverse complement strand
TCCCGGGGTGGCCCCAGGGATTGCAGTTGCTTGACCAGAGCCGTCAGGGCGTCGAGGATCTCAACATCGGCGGACTCTTTTCGGCTCTCAAAACTTCTTACGCTCTGGTCGAGCCGATCGGTCAGTTCGGGCAGACGCTCCAGCGCCTGGTCGCCGCGCAGGGTTTTGCGCAGCTCATCCAGCAATTCGTCCAACTGGCGGTCCTGCCCATCGGCAATAATGCTCAGTTGCACCAGGGCCCGGCGCAGTCGCTGGTATTGGTCATCGGCCTGACGCTCAAGCGCGTCGTGGGCGTCCAGAGCATCCAGGTACTTTTCTCGCCAAGTATCGTCGTCCGTTGTTCGGAGGGTCATGAAAAATCCCGCGTTTGCTGAAAACTGCCCAGACAGTATAGCCGTTCCCCGCCCGCACTGTCGGCCAAAACGACCTTTTTCCTGACCCGGAAACGACAACGCCCGCTCTGGGAGCGGGCGTTGTCAGCACGTTGGCGCGAACTCAGGTAGTCAGAGCGCTCCCTGGCGAATCTGTTCAACCAGGTGGTCCACCACTCGCAGCATCTCGCTGTGGCTGCCGGTCATCCGGGAGCTGACCCGGTACTTGCCGTCGACCACCATTTCCGGGGTGCCGGTGATCTTGTAACCGCGAACCCGGGCGTCGGCCTGACGCACCTGGCTGGTGATGCCAAACGAGTTGAAGGTTTTCAGTATCCGCTCGCGATCCGCACCATAGGTCTCCAGGAAGTCGGCCCACTGCTCGGCACTGCGGAACTGTTTGCCTTCCTGATGCACGGCGGTGAACACGGCCATATGCACTTCATCCAGCAGCTCCATGGCCTTTGCGGTATAGAAGCCGCGCGCATAGGCCTCCATGGTGGCGTTCCACATGGCGGGGGTCTGCACAACCGCCACATCATCTTTCTGCTCTTTTTTCCACGCCCGAATCAGCGGCTCGAAGTTGTAGCAGTGGCCACAGGTATAGGCAAAGACTTCGACCACTTCAATCTTGTCCGAGGTGCTGGTGGGGACCGGCTCGGCCAGGGTCTCGTAGTGCTCGCCTTCTTTATAGTCGGTTCCGTTCTCGGGGGTCTGGGCGACGGCGGTCAGCGATACCATCATCGCCAGAACAGCTAACACAATGCGCATAGTTGGCTCCACGTTATTCATTATCGGAGGGCTCGGGCCCGGTCAACGTGACTCAGAGCCCGAACCGGCGGGTTTAGTTCCCGCCGTGCAATCAGTTCAGGCCGCCGATGTAGTTCGCCACCGCCTTGATTTCGGCGTCACTGAGGTTTTTGGCGCTCAGACGCATCATCATCGACTCACCATCGTTCATACGGTCGCCGGCGCGGAAGGCGCGCAGCTGGGCCTCGATGTACTGTGGGTACTGGCCACCCAGGCGCGGGAAGGCTCCCGGCTCATTACCCTGACCATTCGGTGCGTGGCAACCCATGCAGGCCGGCACACCAGTCTCCTGATTGCCGGCGCGGTAAATCTGCTCACCCAGGGCCAGCGCATCAACTTCAGCGCCCGAGTTCACCTGCACCTGCATTTCCTGGGCACCGCTCAACTGCATGCTCTGACTGGCGTAGTAAGCGGCAATATCCTGCAGGTCCTGATCGCTCATGCCCTTGAGCATGCCGGTCATCTGCACCACCTCACGGCCAGTCGTGGCCTTGGCCTCTCCGGTGGCATTATCCCAGGCCTGGATGTCCTGAAGCTGCTTGTACAGATAGGGCTGGCCCAAATCGGCCAGCTTCGGGAAGCTCGGCGCCGGGCTGTTACCATCCTGACCGTGGCAGGCGGCGCATACAGCCACTTTTTCGGAGCCCGCTTCCGGGTCACCGGCGGCGCTTGCGCCCGGAACCAAAACCAGTGCGCCCAGCGCGAGGAGCAAATGCTTCACTGAATATTTCATTGGCTAACCTGTCAATTCGTTTATTGTGGGGCCCGCTCCGCAGTGTTCGGGCGACATTTGGCCGCCTACGGGCTACAATCGGCTGCCCCACTCGGCCCCAGGGCCACTTTTCGCGCCGGGGCCCCAACGGGGGCACCGCGCATTATATGGGATAACACAGGCTTTTGCAGGGTTTTATGACCACAGAGATCAACTTCCGCGGCGCCACATTTGAACAGAGCGCCCCCAGTATTCATCAGTGTCCACCGGAGAACGGGTTGGAAGTCGCCTTCGCGGGGCGTTCCAACGCGGGCAAATCCAGTGCCATCAACACCCTGACTGACAATTCCAAACTGGCCCGAACCAGCAAGACGCCCGGGCGCACCCAACTAATCAACTTTTTCAGCGTGGGCGAAGGCCAGCGCCTGGTGGATCTGCCCGGGTACGGCTACGCCAAAGTCGCCCGGGCCATGAAAGAGGAGTGGCAGCGCAACCTGTCCGAGTACCTTCAGGAACGCGACTGCCTGCAGGGGCTGGTGCTGCTGATGGACATCCGCCACCCCATGCAGGAGTTTGACTCCATGATGATCAACTGGGCCGTGGAAGTGGAGATGCCGGTGCATATCCTGCTGACCAAAGCGGACAAGCTCAAGCGGGGGCCGGCCAACAGCACCCTGCTGGCCGTGCGCAAGCAGATGCAGGCGGCGGGCGTGAGCGATCTGGTCACCGCCCAGTGTTTTTCATCACTCAAGCGCACCGGGGTGGACGATCTGAAGCGCAAACTGACCGAATGGCTGACGCCGGCGCAGGAAGTCGCACAGGAAAGTGAGGATTCTGAGCCCCGGACATAAAAAAACCGGCGACCAGGGGGCGGCCGCCGGGGGCAATGACTGGCACCCTTGGGGTGGCGCCAGTTAAGCGGAGGAAAGACTGCAATCGTTGCGTCTGTTCTTTAAGACGATGGTCATTCAGGAAAGTTCCGGCCCCGCCTTCCGGAATGTGTCAGGTTTTGTAAAGCCTCGGCGCCACGCAATCGACGGGCAAAAAAAACCCGACCAGTGGTCGGGGTAGCTGAGTAAAGCGGTTAGCCAAGTGGCGTCATGCCACGTTAGGGGAGTTGCACATGAAACACACTGTTCATGTTTTATGGGACCGGGCATAGGTCCCGAAAGTTCACTCCCTCTGAAAATTTTTTTTACCCGCGGCATCACAGGGCCAGAATTCAGTGGGCCTGATCCCAGTTATCCCCTACCCCGGCCTCTACCAAGAGTGGCACTTTCAGGTCAGCCGCCTTCGACATCCGCTCGACAATACCCTCGCGCACCTCGTCCAGCTGGCCTTCGGCCACTTCCAGCACCAGTTCATCGTGCACCTGCATCATGATCCGGGCGTCCAGCTTTTCCTTCAATAGCCAGCGATCCACATCGATCATGGCCGCCTTGATGATATCCGCCGCGGTGCCCTGCATGGGCGCATTGATGGCAGTGCGCTCGGCACCCTGGCGCAGGTTGCCATTGCGGGCGTTGATCTCGGGCAGGTACAGGCGCCGGCCCAGTAAGGTTTCGACGTAGCCCTGCTCCCGGGCCTGGGCGCGGGTATTGTCCATATAACGCAGCACTCCTGGGTAGCGGTCGAAGTAGCGGTCAATGTATTCCTGAGCTTCCTGGCGACCAATGTGCAGCTGCTTCGCCAGACCGAAGGCGGACATGCCATAGATCAGGCCAAAGTTGATCGCCTTGGCCCGCCGGCGCATTTCCGGGGTGACCTTGTCCAGCTCGGTACCGAACACCTCGGCGGCGGTGGCCTTGTGAACGTCCAGCTCCTGCTCAAAGGCGTTGAGCAATCCTTTATCCTCCGACAGGTGCGCCATGATGCGCAGCTCGATCTGGGAGTAGTCCGCCGCCAGCACCTTGTAGCCCTTGGGGGCGATGAACGCCTGGCGGATGCGCCGGCCTTCCTCGGTGCGAATGGGGATGTTCTGCAGGTTCGGGTCCGAGGAGGACAGCCGACCGGTGGCGGTCACCGCCTGGTGATAGGAGGTATGGATCCGCCCCGTGGCCTTGTTGATCATCAATGGCAGCTTGTCGGTGTAGGTGCTCTTGAGCTTGCTCAGCCCCCGGTATTCCATCAGCAACTTGGGCAGCGGATAGTCCAGGGCCAACTCCTGCAGAACCTCCTCGGCGGTGGAGGGTTTACCCTTGGGGGTTTTCTTGAGCACCGGCAACTTCTGCTCGTCGAACAGGATCTCCCCCAGCTGCTTGGTGGAGCCCAGGTTGAAGGGCCGACCGGCGATCTCGTGGGCCTCTTTTTCCAACTGCGCCAGACGCTCACCCAACTGCCGGCTGTGTTCCCCCAGAACCCTGCCGTCCACCAACGCGCCGTTGCGCTCGATATTGGCCAGCACCGGAACCAGCGGCATTTCCAGGTCAGTAAACACTCGCTTCAGGGAATCGGTTTTCTCCAGCTCGGGCCAGAGGCGGCGATGCAGGCGCAGGGTCACATCGGCATCTTCGGCGGCGTAGGGGGCCGCGTCGTCAATTTTGATCTGGTTGAACGTGAGCTGCTTGGCGCCCTTGCCGGCAATGTCCTCGAACGAGGTGCAGCGATAATCCAGGTAGCGCAGCGCCAGGCTGTCCATGTCGTGACGGCCGCTGGTGGAATTGAGCACATAGGATTCCAGCATGGTATCGAAGGCGATACCGCGCAGCTCGATGCCGTGATTGCGCAGCACATTGCGGTCGTACTTGAGGTTCTGGCCCACCTTGGCTTTTTTCGGATCCTCCAGCAGGGGCTTGAGTGCCGCCAACACCGAGTCCCGATCGAGCTGATCGGGCGCACCCATGTAATCGTGCGCCAGGGGCACATAGGCTGCCTTGCCAGGTTCCACGGCAAATGACAGTCCGACCACTTTGGCTTCCATGGCGTGCAGGCTGGTGGTTTCGGTATCAAACGCAAACAGCTCGGCACTCTTGAGCGCCTTCAGCCAGGCATCGAGCGACGCCTGTTCGGTGACCACCTCGTAATCCACCGCCACCTCGGGCTCGCTGGCCGTCGGCGCCTCGCCCTCCTCGGTGGCTGGCTCCAGCTCCGCCACCCAGGTGCGAAACTCCAGTTCGGTGAAAATCTCGCGCAGGCGATTGTTATCCGGCTCCCCGCGGGCGATATCTTCCGGCCTCAGGTCCAGCTCGACATCGGTTTTGATGGTGGCCAGCTGTCGGGACAGGTAGGCCTGATCCCGGTGCTCTTCCAGCTTTTCCGGCATCTTTTTGGCCCCGCGAAAACCCAGTTCGCGCACCGCCTCCAGGTTGTCGTAGATTGCATCCAGGCCGCCCAGGCCCTCAATCAGCGCGCGGGCGGTCTTTTCTCCGACCCCCGGCACGCCGGGAATATTGTCGGACTTGTCCCCCATCAGGGCCAGGTAGTCGATCATCAGGGGCGGCTCAAAGCCGTACTTCTCCCTCACCCCATCTTCATCGAGGTGACTGCCGGTCATGGTGTTGACCAGAGAGATGTGGCGGTTGACCAGCTGCGCCATGTCCTTGTCACCGGTAGAAACAATCATATCCCGCTGCTGCTCGCTGGCCTGGTGGGCCAGGGTACCGATCACATCGTCGGCCTCCACGCCCTCAATCACCAGTAGAGGTAAGCCCATGGCCTCCACAATGTCCTTGATCGGCTGGACCTGGGGGCGCATGTCATCGGGCATGGGCGGGCGCTGGGATTTGTACTCGGCGAACAACTCATCGCGGAAGGTCTTGCCCTTGGCGTCGAACACCACCGCAACGGGGCTCTCCGGAAAGTCCTTGAGCAGCCGGCGCAGCATACTGATGACACCTTTCACCGCCCCGGTGGGCTGGCCTTTGGCGTTATTCAGGGGCGGCAGGGCGTGGTAGGCGCGATAGAGGTAGGAGGAGCCGTCCACCAACACCAGGGGGGCTTTCTGGGTCATAAGGTCACTTGTCTCTGAGTCTGAATCTGAATTGCAACGCTGTGCGTCTAATCCTATGTGGTTGTGGGCAAGCATACCCCAAAACCGAGCGGGGATTCAGCCGCGCCTTATAACCAGATGTCTGTTACTGGCTTGTTACCCGGTGATTTTTGAGGCTTCACTTCCAGAATTACCGCTAACTATGCGAATTACTTAACAAAACGCTCACTTTTTTATCATCAATATGAAATACCACTAGACTATAGTAACAACTGTGTTACTATAGGTAACACATAGAGGCGATCCCTCTAAACACACATTCACAAGCTGCTCTATACCAAGGTGAGCAGCTTCCATCTGGGGAAACCCATGGAGGGCGAAACCATGAAGACACTTGGCCTGATGATCGTATCTGTATTGTTTGCCGCCAACGCGGCCGCCGAAGGGGTTACTGCCGGCGCTCAACCCAACATGGCCATCGCCGCGGCAGAAGCCGGCGTCGCCATGCAGTGGGATCTTCCGGAAAGCGACAGCACCGAGCAGGATACCCTGATGCGTCAGGACCTGGAGAAGCAGTCCCGGGAACTGAACGAGAAACTGGAAGCAAAACTCAACGAGCGGTTGAACGAGAAGCTCAGCCGTCAGTTGCAGGCGGACCTTTAACCCCTCGCTTGCGCCCGCCTCCGGCGGGCACTTTGTACTCTCCCCGCCCGGTGGCTGCTACCGGGCGTCGTAACGACTTACTCTCCTCGCTTGTCTCCCCGCCCGGCCTCTGGCCCGGCGGGGATTTTTTTGTCCACGTTTCGGCTACTGCAGACAGGTCGCCACCGCCTCGCCGAGCGCTTCCAACAGCTCAGGGTAAGTGTCGGTCGACTCGGTCGCGCCCAGCAGATCCAGCTCGCCGAGTTTCAGATCGAGCTCATCCGCCAGGCTGCGGGCGGAACTCATGTCGTAATAGGGTTCGGTGAACAGGCACACAGCGCCCTGCAATTGCTGGCGCAGCTCGTACAGGTGTCGCGCCCCCGGACGCCGCTCCGGGGACAGGGTGACCGAGGCCACCTGGTTCAGGTGGTAGTGGCTGACAAAATGGCTGTATCCCTCGTGATACACCGCAAAGGGTCTCTCCCTCAGCGGATGCAGCCGGGATTCGAGGCGTTGATCCAGCGCCTCAAGTACCTCGGCCAGGGCCGCGGCTCTGGCCCGGAAGCCCTCGGCCTGGGCCGGTGCCAATACCGCCAGGCGCTCGGCCAACGCGGTGGCGATCCCCCGCCCATTCTCCGGGTTCAGCCAGAGATGAGGATCCCGGCCGCCGTGGTCGTGATGATGCCCGTCTGAATGATCGGTTTCATGGCCGTGACCTTCGTGTGCTTCCTCCCCATCCGGCCAGTGCAGGGTCGGCAAGTCAATCAGGGTCATACGTCGATCGTCGGGCAGGTTGCCAAGGGGACGGCGCAAAAAGGTCTCCAGCTCCTCACCCACCCAGAGCACCAGGTCGGCCTGCGCCAGTCGCTGCATATCGGAGACTTTCAGCGGGTAGTCGTGGGGGGAGGCGTTGGGCGGCAACAGGTGACTCACCCGGCCCTGGTCCCCCACCACCGCCTCGGCGATCAGCGCCAGCGGTTTGATGCTGGTCAACACCTCGACCTCGGCCCGGGCCGGTGCCGCCAGAGCCCACAATAAAAGCAGCGCATACCCGACGCCGCGTCCACCGGCAGATCCGGCAAACCAGGATGACAACAGGGGCTTGGGTGGCAGCATAGTCAGACACTCGCGTGATTGGGCGTAAAAGGTTATAGTGTAACATCTTTGCAGTAAAGCATTTGCTTCGAGGCACGGTCATGACCGACACCCCCATCGCCTTTCGACATCACAACCACGGCCACTGCGTGCGCAGTGCCCTGGCATCCGCGCGCAGCCTGTGCACCGAACGCGGGGCGCGTCTGACGCCGCTGCGCGAGCAGGTGCTCGAGCTGGTATGGCAAAGTCACAAGCCCTTGGGCGCCTATCAGTTGATGGATCAGCTGGCAGAGGCCTCCACCCGTCGAGTAGCTCCCCCCACCGTGTACCGGGCGCTCGATTTTCTGCTGGAGCAGGGCTTGATCCACCGGATCAACGGCCTGAACGCCTACGTCGGCTGCCCCAGCCCGGAACACCGCCACCCCAGTCATTTTCTGCTCTGTCGGGCCTGCGGCGTCGCCGTGGAGATGGAAAGCAACGCCATAACCCAAGCCATTCAGGCCAATGCGGACAACGCCGGCTTTCAACTGGAAGGCCACTCCCTGGAGGTGACCGGTCTGTGCCCCGACTGCCGGGAGCATGCCCATGAGTGAACCGCTGCTGACCGCCCGCCAGATCGGAGTGCGCCGGGGCGGTAGAGACATTCTTCAGGGCGCGGACCTGACCCTGGAAGCAGGCAAAATCGTCACCCTCATTGGCCCCAATGGCGCGGGCAAGACCACCCTGGTGCGCTGCGTGCTCGGGCTGATTCAGCCCGATGAGGGCCTGATCGAGCGCCGCCCGGGGCTGCGCATTGGCTATATGCCCCAGAAACTGCATATCGATCCGAGCCTGCCCCTGACCGTCAAACGCTTTCTCACCCTGGGCGGCACACCGCGCCTGCCCCTGGACGAAGTGCTGGCACTGACCGGCATCGAGGCGCTGACCGGGGCCACCATGAGCAATCTGTCCGGCGGCGAAACCCAGCGAGTGCTGCTCGCCCGGGCGCTGCTGCGCGACCCGAATCTCCTGGTTCTGGACGAACCCGTGCAGGGGGTGGATGTGACCGGCCAGGAGGCCCTGTACCGGCTGATCAATGATATCCGTCGCCAGCGCCAGTGCGGGGTGTTACTGGTATCCCACGATCTGCACCTGGTCATGGCGACCACCGATACGGTCATCTGCCTGAATCAGCACGTGTGCTGCCACGGACACCCCGAGCATGTGACCAACGACCCGGCGTATATCGCCCTGTTCGGCGAGAGCGCCAAGCCCCTGGTGGCGCCCTATACCCACCATCACGACCACACCCACGACGATCACGGCAACATTGTGGAAAAGGACCAACACCGGCATGCCTGACTTTCTACTCTATGCCCTGCTGGCCGGCCTCGGAGTAACTCTGGTCGCGGGCCCCCTGGGGGCACTCGTGGTCTGGCGCCGGATGGCCTATTTTGGCGACACCCTGGCCCACTCCGCACTGCTCGGGGTAACCTTCGGGCTGCTTCTGAACATCAACCTGAATCTTGCCGTGGCACTGGGCTGTCTGCTCCTGGCGCTGATTCTGGTGGCCCTGCAGCACAACCGGTTTCTGGCCACCGACACTCTGCTGGGGATCCTGTCTCACTCCACCCTGGCCCTGGGGTTGGTCATGGTGAGCCTGTTTACCAACAGCCGCATCGATCTGCTGGGCTACCTGTTCGGGGACATTCTCTCCGCCAGCGCCGGGGATGTGGTCACCATCTGGGTGATCTCGGTGCTGGTCTCCGTCCTGCTGTTCCTGCTCTGGCGACCGCTACTGGCGATTACCGTGCATGAAGATCTGGCCCGGGTGGAAGGGGTTCCGGTCACCGCCGTGCGCACCGCCCTGATGCTGCTGATGGCCCTGGTGATCGCCATTGCCATGAAGGTGGTCGGGGTGCTGTTGATCACCGCCTTGCTGATCATCCCCGCCGCCACCAGCCGCCGGCTGACCCACACCCCGGAAACCATGGCTCTGGGCGCCAGCCTACTTGGCGCGCTGTCGGTGCTCGGGGGGCTGGCGGCGTCCTTCTATTGGGACAGTCCGGCGGGCCCTTCCATTGTACTGTGCGCCACGGGGCTGTTTGTCCTCTCGCTGCTGCGCCGGGCGGAGGTTTAGCCGGGCAAATTATTTTCGTCGGACGGCTTTCATTGTGCGATTTTTGTGCAATACTGGGTTATCTACTCACGTTGTGCAGAAGGAACGTGCTTATGGCCAGCCCCAACGTCGTCATCGGCAGAGAATCGGTGCGCGGTGACGCTATCGCCGCGAAGGTGCATCAGGATATCGCCTTCCTTACCGACCGCCTCCACCGCCTCGAAAGCCAGACCAATCCCAACCCCCAGGTGCTGAAAGTGTATCGGGATATGTTGGAGAGCCGCTATGCGGTGCTGGACTGGTTGAGCCAGAGCGGCGAACCTCACTGACCCGACCCGGGGCGCCGCAGTGCGCTCCTGTCATCAAATTTTCATCGCATTGTTGTCGTTTCGTCATTGCCCATCGCCAGACTGTTCGCATCATAGGCCGACGGGACACCCTCAATGACCGACGCAACCTCTCCCGCAATGCAAGCCCCACACCGGGCGTCCAAACACCTCTCACCACTGATCAACAGCCGAACCATCTGGATTTCCGACCTGCACCTGGGTAACCGGGACTGCAAGGCGCAATATCTGTTGCGTTTTCTGGACGACATCCAGTGTGACACGCTCTATCTGGTGGGGGATGTGATCGATTTCTGGGCGCTGAAAAAGCGCTTCTGCTGGCCCGCCGAACACTACCAGGTGATGCTCAAGCTCTATGAGCTCGCCGGGCGAGGCGTGCGGGTGATCTACGTGCCCGGCAACCACGATGAGCCCATGCGGCGCTTCGACGGCGACCTGTTCGGGCCGATCGAAATCGCCGAGGAGCACGAATACCAGAGCGCCGATGGCCGACGCTGGCTGATCATGCACGGCGATGCCATGGACGCCTATATCAACCTGAGCTGGATTACCCGCTTTGGCGGCGACCTGGCCTACGAGCTGCTGTTGTTCATCAACCGCTGGTCCAACCGTTTCCGGCGCTGGTTCGGTCGCCCTTACTTTTCGTTGGCCGGGCTGATCAAGAGCAATATCAAAGGTGCCCGGGCCGCGATTGAGACCTACCAGACCGAGGCCATGGAAGAGGCCCGGCGGCGGGGCTTTGACGGGGTGATCTGCGGGCATATCCACGCCGCCGCGCTGCTGGAGCAGAACGGCATGCACTATGCCAACACCGGTGACTGGATCGAGAGCTGCACTGCCCTGCTGGAAGATCACCAGGGACAGATTCATCTGCTGCACTACAGTGATCAGGTGCAGTGGCACACCAGCGCCCCCGAAGAGGCGCTGGCGTCATCGGAAACGGCTCAGGCCGCCTGAGCCATCTCCCGGAAGTGAGCACCGGCAGGTCCGGGGACTGGGATCAGCGCTCTTGCGCCGGCAGCGTTCCCCGGGTCATCAGGGACTGAACCATCGGCTTCAGCGCCTCCGCCAGGCGCTCGTAGCCCTCGGCGTTGGGGTGCAGCAGGTCCGGCATGATGTCGGAGTGCAACTGGCCCTGTCCGTCCATGAACACCCGGTTCACATTGGCGTAAAACACCTCTGAGCCATCCGCCAGAGACCGGATCATCCGGTTGATGTCGCGATTGTTGGTCCGCATCTCATCGGCGGGTGTTTCACCCCGGGGAAAGATGGCCAGCAGAAGAATTTTGGTGTCCGGCAACCGCTGGCGCAGTTCGTTGACGATCGCCGTGACCCCGGCCGCCACATCCTCCGGCGGATCCATCCGGTGTCCGGTGTTGTTGGTCCCGATCATCATCACCACGAGCTTCGGATCAATGCCCTCCACTTCCCCGTGCTCCAGCCGCCAAAGCACGTTTTCCGTGCGGTCGCCGCTGAACCCCAGGTTCAGGGTACGCCACTGACCAAACGTCGCTTCAAACGCCTCGGCCCCCTCACCTTCCCAGCCCTGGGTAATGGAGTCGCCCAGAAACACCAGTTCCGGATCGCTCGCCCGGGCGGCCAGCTTTTCCTCGTGACGGGGCATCCACCAGTCGATGGCCCACTCCTCTTCCAGGGGCGCCAGGGTCAAGGCGGGCACGGTAGCCTCCTGTTGGTCAGTCTTGTGCTCCGGCTCGCCGGAGGTGGTGCAGCCCGAGAGGGTTGCCAGTAGCATCAGTAAAAGCGCGGGAGTCCTTCGAATCATGGGTATTGTCCTCATTGTGATTATTGGTCAGTGCGATCATAGCACCCGGTTCGGGCCTGATGAATGCCTCAGCCCTGGCGCACCGGCAAGCAGCCGGGCCCAATGGGCTCAAACGATTTATAGGTCAGGATGAATTCCTGGTGCCCGAGGGCTTCGGACACAGAGCGCTCGCCGGCGGCAACCGCTCTGACGCGCTGATAGATCTCCTCTCCCACCTCATCCAGGCTGGCCTCGCCGGTGAGAATCCGCCCGGCGTTCACGTCCATGTCCCCGCTCAGGCGGCGGTAGGTTTCGGGGTTGGCGCACACTTTGATGACCGGCGAGATGGCCGACCCCACCACCGAGCCGCGGCCGGTGGTGAACAGCGTGAGGTGGCAACCACTGGCAATCATTTCCACAATCTCGGCGTTGTCGGCAATATTCGGGAAACCGAACCGGGGCTCGCCATCGGGCACCACATCGAGCAGATAGAGCCCGCCCGCGGGCGGAATATCGCCGGGTTTGATCAGACCGCTGATGGGCGAGGCGCCGGATTTGGAATAGGCTCCCATGGATTTTTCTTCCAGGGTGGTGAGTCCGCCATCCGCATTGCCCGGCGCAAAGCTCCCGAATCCCATGGTCCGATAGTAGCGCTCCGCCTTGGCCACACAGGCCTGAATCAGCTCCCCCAGTTCCGGAGTCAGAGCCCGCTGCGCCATGATGTTTTCGCAGCCGATCAGCTCGCCGGTCTCCTCAAAGACGCATGCGGCGTCTTCCGCCACCAGATGATCAAAGCAGCGCCCCACGGCCGGGTTGGCGGTGATGCCACTGGTGCCGTCGCTGCCCCCGCAGATGGTGCCCACCACCAGCTCGTTCAGGGCCATGGGAACTGGTGTCTGACCGGCCAACTCGACACCCATGGCCTCGACCTTCTCGATCCCCGCCGCGATGGTGGCGGCGGTGCCACCGGCCTCCTGTATCACCAGCAACTCCACGGGTCGGCCGGACGCGGCGATG
The DNA here is from genome assembly GCF_002381585.1 of Marinimicrobium sp. UBA4209. Taxonomy (NCBI): domain Bacteria; kingdom Pseudomonadati; phylum Pseudomonadota; class Gammaproteobacteria; order Cellvibrionales; family Cellvibrionaceae; genus Marinimicrobium; species Marinimicrobium sp. UBA4209. The sequence goes on along the minus strand of NZ_DFTP01000004.1, from coordinate 52,486 downwards.
TGCTCCCGCAGGCCGTCCCGGTCCATGCTCTCGCACCCCAGAGAGACCAGCAGGACCGCGCCCACGTTCGGGTGGGTGGTCAACGAGCGCATCATCCTGCCGGCGTATTGATTGGGAAAACAGCCCGGGAAGCCGATCAGGTGTACATCCAGGTCGTCGAAGTGCTGGACGATCCGGCGGCTGACATGATGCGCACACTCCACCAGATAGGCGACCAGCACCACATTGCGAATACCCTTGCGGCCATCGGCGCGGACAAAACCCCGAAGCGGAGCTATGGAGTCAGTCATTAGGCGGCTCCTGTGACGGTGGGCTGACCTGGCCGCCGGACGCACGGGTATGGCTGGCCAGGTAATCGCTGCTCAGGTTGTGCATATGCACCCAGTCGCCCCGGGCCACCGGGGCCAACAGGGAGCCGATCGGCACCCCGTATTTGAGAACCCTGTCGCCGGCGGCCAGCGCGTGACGGGCCAGCTTGTGGCCCACCGGCAGTGCGCCGTTCAACACCAGCGCCTGGCCATCCAGGGTAATCTCGGTGCCCTCGGGCAGGCTTCGGGTGGTCACCAGTACGTTGTCGTCCGGGTGCAGCAATATCAGGGCATCGGTCGAAACGGGTGTGGTCTCGGACATGGCTCAAGACGCCTCCACCGGACAGGGCGCCGTCTCCGGGAGCAGGCCCCGGGATTTCAGTGCGCTCCAGAACCCTGTCGGAATCGGCTGATCCATCCAGAGGCGCGCGCGACTCACTTCCGCAGCGCTGGCACAGCCGGCAATCACCGATGCCACCGCCGGATGGGCGGCGGGAAATTGCAGCGCGGCGGCGGGCAATGGCACCGCAAACTCGGCGCAGACCGCCTCGAGCGCGGCGACCCGATCGATCACCCAGGCCGGCGCCGGGGCATAGTTGTAGTAGTGGGGGCCGGCGGTGTGCACCCCGGTGGCGAGCACGCCGGAGTTGAAGGCGCCGCCGACGACCACCGACACCCCCCGGGCTTGGCACTCGGGCAGCAGGCGCACCAGTGCGCCCTGCTCGAGCAGGGTGTAGCGACCGGCGAGCAGCAGGACGTCCAGTTCCAATTCCCCCAGCGCCCGCTCGCACACGGCAACCTCATTGACGCCCAACCCAATCGCCTGGATTTCTCCGGCTGCCTTGCGCTCCTGCAGCGCCCGGTAACCGCCGGTGCGAAACTGCCGCCAGAACCACCTATCCTGCTCGCCATGGGTCACCGGGCCCAGGTCGTGGGCGTAGACAATATCGGGAAGCCGCCCGAGGCGCTCGGCGCTAGCCGCCAGTTGACGCTGCACGGCGTCATAACCGTAATCAAAGACAGGGGTAAAATCCGCCGCCCCGGCAAAGCCGAAGCGGACCTCGTTGCGTGCTCCGGGATCAACGGGCTGGAGGGTTCGCCCCACTTTGCTCGACAGGGTTACCGGCCGCCCCGCCAGCGCCGGGCCCAGGCGCTGTTCGCTCAGGCCAAAACCGTAATGGGGGGCGGTATCAAAGTAGTCGATACCCTCCGCCAGCGCCTGCGCCACCGCAGCCTGCGCCTGCTCCTCCGGGAGGGGGCGGTAGAGGTTGCCGATGGGTGCCGCACCGAATCCCAGTGTTGGCAGAGTCATTGCCGTGCGGCCCAGCGTACGGCGTTGCAGAGAACGGGAGTGCGTCACAATAGCCCTTTTTAAATCGCCCGAAGCGTTGCGAAAGTTTTTATAATTAAAAACCAGATCACAAGTAAAAGTAAAAATCGGTACTCTGTCAACCGGTTTTTCGCGGCGGGACGGTCCGGGCAATGGCTACAGGCTGTGCTGCCTGAGCAAGGTGGACAGCTCGGTGGCCGCCGCACGGAGTTTGCTGAGCGCCTCGTCCACTGTGCAACGCTCCGGTTGGTAGCGCACGAACGGCACGGTGAGGGCCGCGACAGCGCCCCGCGCCCCCATCAGCGGCGCCGACAGGTCGGTCACCCCGTCGATGAAGTCACTGGGCGTGCGCACATACCCCTGCTCCCGGGCCGCCTCGGCCCGGGCCATAAACTCCGCCAGGGCTTCCTCGCCCGCCGCCGCCAGTTGTTCACGCATCACCGCCTGAGTGTCGCCGCTCTGAAAGCCGTAGAGGGCCAACCCGGACGCCGCCTGAATCATGGGCCGCCGGTAGCCGACCCGCACCGAAAACCCCAGATCTCCCGGGTTTTCGATGCGACCGATCACCACAATCTGATCGCCGGAGGCCGTGGCGATATGACAGGATTGGCCGATCTGCCGGGCGAGCGCGGACATGACCGGCAGCGCCAGCTCAATCAGGGTTTTGGTGGGTGCCCGGGCAATGCCCAGGGTAAACAGTTTGTTGCTGAGGGTGTAACCATCGCGCCCCTCGGCGGGCACGATATAACCCCGGTACTCCAGTGCCAACACCATGCGAAACAGCTCGCTCACCGAACGCCCCAGATGGGCGGCTATCTGGGAGGTGGTCATGGGCTCACGACGGCTCGCCAACAGCTCCAGCACATCCAGACCTTTCTCCAGTGCGGGCGCCTTGTATTTGCGCTCGGCGTCCGCCTCGCCGTTTGCGGTTTTATTGCGGTTTTTGTCGTCGTTCATTCTGGAATATCCCAAGGCCGATCGTTCACGGCAACGCCCTGCGACGCGCCATTTTTTTGGAAAGCCAGACTCAAATCGCCAGGCCGTATACCGCTCGGGCGTTGCCCCTGAACACCGCCGCCTCCTGCCCCGGAGTAACGGCATTGACCCGGTGCCACGCCAGGGTCAACCAGCGGCTGTAGTCTCCGGCCAGGTTCAGCACCGGCCAGTCACTGCCCCAGAGCACCCGCTCGGGGCCGAAGATCTCCAGTCCCGAATCCAGGTAGGGAAGCAACTCCTCCCAGGGCTGACCCGGCGCCAGCTCGGTGGCCAACCCCGAGAGCTTGCAATACACCCGGGGACAGCTCGCCAGCGCCTTGAGCCCCTGCTGCCAGCCACCGAGCCCGCCCCGGGCGATATCCGGCTTGGCACCGTGATCAATCACGATGGTCAGATCCGGGTGCCGGCGGGCCAGCTCCAGCAGAACCGGCAAGTGCCTCGGACACACCAAGGCATCGAACACCAACCCCTGCACCGCCATGGCGGACAGCGCGTCCGGGTTGGCCCGATGCAGAATCCAGTCGTCCTCTGGCAGCGCCTGGAGCATGGGCCGTAACCCCTTCAGCCACGGATTCTGCGCCAGCGACCGGATTCTCCCCGGGGCCGCCTCCCGGGTCAGGTCCGTCCAGCCCACCACGCCGAGGATGGAGGGCCAGCGCTCGGCCAGCGTCAGCAGATAATCGGTATCGGCCTCGTTCGGCTGGGACTGCACCAGAACCGAGCCCACCACACCCCGGGGGGCGGCCTCCCGCCAGAAGTCCTGCGGACCGAAATCGCGATAAATGGCCCGCAGGTCCGGCGTGGGCCAGGAACACTCGGGCCGCGTCAACTGCCAGCAGTGCTGGTGAGCGTCGATGATCCCCAGACCGGTCATCCAGCACCCCGCACCGAACGCCGGGCGAAGGCCGCCACCACCAGAAAACACCCCAGCGGGACCACGACCGAAATGTTAATACGCGTGAGATCCGAAACCAGACCCATCAGGGCGGTAATGATCGCCCCACCAATGATCGCCATGATCAACAGTGACGATCCCGCCTTGGCCAGGGGCCCCAGCCCTTTCAGACTCAACGCAAAAATGGTGGGAAACATCAGAGACATGAAAAAGCTGGTGGACACCAGCGCCAGTAGCCCCAGGTGTGTGGGCCACAATATCGCCACCGCACAGAGACCGACACTGATCAGGGCGTAAGCAAACATCAGACGGGCCGGCGCAATCCGTCCCATCAGCCCGGTGGCCACAAAGCGGCCGACCATAAACGCCACCAGAGACGCCGCCAGATAATCGGCCAGGGCCTTTTCACCCACACCGGGCAAAGCGCTCTGACCGTAGCGGATCATGTAGCTCCAGATACACACCTGTGCACCGACATAAAAAAACTGCGCCACCACGCCAAACAGGTAATAGCGCTCTTTCAGCAGGGCCCGAAAATCCGCCAACCGGAACTCCCGCTTGTCCTGCTCACACCCGCTACCCAAAGGGGGAAAGCGCACGCAGGCGACCGCCAGAGCCCAGAAAAAAACCACGGCGGCGATCGCCAGATAGGGGCCGGCGACCGCCTGAACCTCGCTGGTATAGAAGGCCGTGCGCTCTACCTCACTCATCCGCGCCAGCGCATCGGGGCTGTGCTCCACCCCGGAGAGAATAAACTCGCGGCCGATCAGCACTCCGGAAATGGTTCCCAGGGAGTTGAACGACTGGGCAAAATTCAGGCGTCGCTCGGCGGTTTCCGGATCGCCCATCGCGACGATCATCGGATTGGCCGAGGTCTCCAGAAAGGCCAGGCCGCTGGCAATGACAAACAGCGCCAGCAGAAAATAGCTGTATTCGTGCGCCAGCGCCGCCGGATAGAACAGGCTCGCGCCCAGGCCATACAGCAGCAGCCCAATGATCACTGCCACTTTATAACCAAAGCGTTTCATCGCCACCGCAGCCGGTATCGCGAGCGCAAAATAACCGAAATAGAACGCGGACTGGACCCAGCCCGACGCGAAGTCACTCAGGACAAAGGCCTTCTTGAACTGGGTGATCAGGATGTCATTGAGGTTGTTCGCCACGCCCCACATGAAAAACAGGCTGACGATCAGCACCAGGGGCAGCCACAGGCTGACGCCGGACGACGTTCGGGCCTGATGGGTCGTGTGGGACGATAGCGACATGGGGCCGTCTCTCCAACAGGGTCACCGACTTGGCACCGCTCGATGCCGTGTCGTCAACGCATCGGCTAGTGCGGGAATGCCGCGACGATGGACCCGTAGTGTTCAGCCAGCCGGGTGGGATCAAACGGCGGTTTGAAGAAACCGTGGTAATCGCCCATGGGGTTGAACAGGACGATATTGCCGCTGTGATCGACCGTGTAATCGTCGTCGCTCTGAGTGACCTTGGCAAAGGCGACATTGACCTCGTTGGCCAGTCGCTTGAGGGTCAGAAATTCGCCGGTGACACCGACGAAGTCTTCGTGAAAATAGGGCACGTATTCCGCCAGCACCTCGGGGGTGTCCCGCGCCGGGTCCAGGGTGACCAGCAGCACCTGAGTGCGCTCGGCCAACTCCGGCGGGAGCGCTTCCATGGTCCGGGCCAATTCCGCCATCGCCATGGGGCAGATATCCGGGCACTGGGTGAAGCCGAAGAAGGCCAGGGTCCACTGGCCCTTGAGCTGCTCCGGAGTGAACGTTTCGCCCCGATGGTCCACCAGCTCAAACGCGCTGACCCGACGGGGCTGCTCGAACACCAGGGTGCCCTGCTCCCGCAATGCCTCCCGGTCCAGGGCCGGCTCGCGGGTGACCTTGTACACCTGCAGGCCCACGACCACCGC
>NZ_DFTP01000004.1:40942-46980 GCF_002381585.1 Marinimicrobium sp. UBA4209 | reverse complement strand
CCACCGCCACGACGGCAACCAGAATAGCCACGGTGCGGCGGATACCGCGCTGCTGTCGAGCGCGGCGATGGTCGGGGTTGGGGGCAGTGTCACTCACGGGCTTGACTCCGGTACATCAGGGATTGGTCAGAGGCGCAGATAGTCGGTCGGCACGGGCAGCAGGTAGTGGTCCAGCAGCATCACCACAAACAGCGCCATCAGGTAGACGATGGAGTACTTGAAGGTATCCATCCCCACCGAGGGCTTTTTGCTGAACATCAATGCCAGGGACCAGTAGAGGAAACCCGCTCCGAGCACCAGGGCGCCGAGCAGGTACAGCCAGTTCAGCATGCCGGTGATATAGGGCAGCATGGTCACCAGCACCAGGATCACGGTGTACAGCAGGATGTGCAGTTTGGTGTACTGCTCGCCGTGGGTCACCGGGAGCATGGGAATGTCCGCCTTGGCGTACTCGTCTTTGCGGTGCACCGCCAGGGCCCAGAAATGCGGGGGCGTCCAGGCAAAAATGATCAGGACCAGCAGCAGCGCATGACCGTGAATTTCACCGGTCACCGCCGTCCAGCCCAGCAGAGGGGGCGCGGCACCGGCGATACCACCGATGACAATATTCTGGGGGGTAGCGCGCTTGAGAAACAGGGTGTAGACCACGGCGTAGCCCAACAGCGACACCAGGGTGAGCACGGCAGTCAGGGTGTTGATGAACACCACCAGCAGCGCCAGACCCAGGCTGCCAATGACTAGGGCGAACATCGCCGCCTGCAGGGGCTCGACCCGGCCCTTGGCCACGGGGCGGTTAAACGTGCGGGCCATTTTCTGGTCCACATGGCGATCCACCAAGTGATTCACGGCGGCGGCAGAACCGGCGCACAGCGCGATACCCAGATTGCCGATCAGCAGCACATCCAACGGCACCATACCGGGCACGGCCAACAGCATGCCGATGACCGACGTCAGGATCATCAGCAACACCACATTGGGCTTGCACAGCTCGTAATAATCTCGCCAGCTCATGCTGGATCCGGACGTGCGCGTGTTATCAATTATTTTCGCCATGGGATTCCTGCTTTTTATACCCCTAGATTCGTATCGCCGAATAACTCCGGTGAGCCAGAGTCACCAAGCCCAGCAACAGTAACGCACCGACCCCGTTGTGGGCAACCGCTACCGACAGCGGCAGTGACGCCAGCACGTTAGTAATGCCCAGCGTGACTTGCACCACCAGCAGCAGGCCGATCACACCGGCCAAACGCCGCGCGCGACTCAGTGGCACCTGCCACAGGCGATACAACAGCACCAGCAGCACCAGGGTCACCACCAGGGCGCCGATGCGGTGGGTCAAATGAATCGCGGTGCGGGCATCACCTTCGAGCAGACCGCCCAAGTAGTTGGGGCCGACACTCTGGGCGAAATTGAAGCCCCGCACAAAGTCGGTATCGGGCCACCACTCGCCGTGGCAGGTGGGAAAATCGGTGCAGGCCAGGGCGGCATAATTGGAGCTGGTCCAGCCCCCCAGGGCAATCTGCATGACCACAACCATCAGCGCCAGCCAGATCAGCGGGCGCAACCCAACCAAGCGCCGATAACTGTTGCTGGACAGGCTCCAGGGGCGGTTCTGCAGGCGCAGCGCCAGCAACCAGAGCAGACTGAAGGTGGCAAAGCCGCCGAGCAGGTGAGCGGTCACTACCTGCGGCCAGAGCTTGAGGGTAACGGTCCACATGCCGAAAGCGGCCTGCACAACCACCAGGGCCAGCAGACCGGTAGCGTGCCAACGCGGATAGTTCATGGCCGGCGCCCGGGCGGCGAAGCGCCAGGTGGCCAGGGTGATCCCCAGAATCACCAACCCGAGGGTACCGGCAAAATACCGGTGCACCATTTCCGGCCAGGTTTTATCGTGCTCGACCGGCGCTTCGGGGAACAGGGCCTCGGCCCTGGCGACATGCTCGTCCGAGCTCGGCCAGGTCAGATGACCATAACACCCGGGCCAGTCCGGGCAGCCCAGGCCGGCATCCACCAGCCGGGTGAATGCCCCCAGAACCACCACCACCGCGCAGAGAGCGGCGGCAAAGAGGGCCCAGCGATAGCCGTGTTTTTGTTGATTTTTTATTGGCGCCACGATTCAGTCTCCTCGGACCATCAATCTTCGTAGGAGTAGCGCAGCAAGCGCTTGATGTCTTTCAGTAATTGGTTACCGGTGTGATCGGGGCCATAGGCCATCATCACAAAGCCTTCCTGATCCATCAGAAAATACCGGCCTTCGCTCACCGGGTTACCCGGCAGGTTGGTGTCCGCCAGTGATGCCATCATGGTGGCTTCCTCGGGGCGCAGCACCTCGGTGCCCGGATGCTCCTCCCGCCACTGCTCCAACAGTGCGTCCGAAGGCTCCCCGCCGACCGGCAGAATGATGCGTTTGACCCGATAGGCTTTATCCGCCAGACGAACGTGTACCTGACGGGTCAGGTACAGATTGGCTTGGCAGCGCTCACCGCACTCCGCGTCCACCGGGATCACGTAGCGCCACCGTTTCTGTTCCGGGTCCAGCGTCCAGGCTTCGCCCGCCAGGGTCTCTGGCTGCCACTGGGTAAACCGCTGGGGTGGGTCCAGCAACTCGCCCTGATTGACCTGCCCGTCCGGGATGCCGACACCGGTCTGGAACAGCACGTAGGCAATCAGCATGGGCAGCGCCACCACCGTTATCAAACCAATGGCGGTGATCTGGCCCCGACGCTTGAATCGGCGCTGGCGTTCGTTCGGATCTTGATCAGTCATTAGGGCTACTCCCGCTACCGCATTCTGCGGAGTTCGCTGTTGTTGTACGCCTGCGTTTGCGCAGGCCCATGAGGGTCACAAACAACCAGATTACCACGGCGGCCGCCATGGCAAACCACTGCACCGCATAACCGAGGTGTTTGGCAGCGCTCACTTCCAGGTCCTGCCACCCGGTAATCAGGGCACCCGGGCTGCCGTCATCCAGTCTGGCGTAATGGTCCAGCACCGGCGACTCAAACGCCTCGGCCATGGCCTCTGGATCGATAGCGACAATTACTTTGGGCCAGCCGGCATCCGCTGTGCGACCGTCGAGCAGCGGATGGTCACTGGACGCCTGCCAGCGGGCGAACAGGGTGTGCTCCCCTTCCGGCGCTGGCGGGTCGGGGCGATCGGCTCGGCGCTCGCCCGCCGCGACCCAACCCCGATTGACCAACAGGATCCGCCCGTCACTCAACTCAAAGGGCGTAATGACTTCGTAGCCCACTTGGCCGTCGCGCTGGCGATTGTCCAGTAGCCAGTTGCGCCCGGTCAGGTAGTGTCCCTGCAGCAACAACCGGCGCTGTTCTTCGATTGCGGCCAGGTCGGTGCCGGGCAGGGTCGCCGGCGGCTGAGTGCGCACCGCATCCAGGGCGGCTTCCCGGGCCCGCTTCTGTTCGGCGCGATCCAGTTGCCAGAAGCCGAGCGCCATCAGAACGGGAAAGGTCAGCAGGCACAGCAGCGTGACTTTCCAGTGGAAGGCAGTGCTACACTGTGACGCGGCGGACGTTGGCTGGGAGTTCACACTGGATACCTCGGGGAGCTCTCACCGACGCTCAGTGGAGGGAGCTGCCGTTCTAATACAATTTACCACTCAACCCGCTTAACAACAGGCATTTTTATGTGGCTTAAAATCATTATCCTGGTGCTGTTTGTCGGCGTTCTGGTCAGCCTCACCAGCGGCCTGCGCTTTCTGCTCAAGGACGCCGGGGTCCCGGAATCCAAACGGACGCTTTACGCCCTGGGCATTCGTATCGTGCTGGCCAGTGTGATGATGCTGTGTGTTTTCTACGGTTTCTACAGCGGCATTCTGACCAGCTCAGCTCCCTGGGACTCGCGTCTTTAAGACGCGAGCCGGGGTGTGTCATCAACCGAAGATATAGACCGCGAAGAACAGACCGACCCAGACCACGTCGACAAAGTGCCAGTACCAACTGGCGGCCTCAAAACCGAAGTTATCATCCGGTTTGAAATGACCTTTAAGCACCGAGCGGAACCACATGACCGCCAACATGAAGGTCCCCAGGAAGACGTGCATGCCGTGGAAGCCGGTGAGCATGAAGAAGGTGGTGCCGTAAATGCCGGAATCCAGTGTCAACCCCATGGCGGTGTAGGCGTGAACGTATTCTTCAACCTGCAGAATCAGGAAGGCGATCGCCAACACGATGGTGCCGCCGAGCCACCAGTTGAACGCTTTGCGGGCATTGTTTTTGATGGCGCTGTGCGCGAAGTGTACCGTCACACTTGAGGTCAACAGCAGCACGGTGTTCCAGAACGGCAGCCAGGTCCAGAGTGAACCGGCCTCGGAAAAGCTCATGTTCTGCTCGGGGCCGCGCACTGAAGCCGCATCGCCGTTCACCGCCATATCCGGTGTGGTCATCAGCGGCCAGGCGGCTTCGAAGCCATTCCAGAGAAACTCGTTGGTGGCGGCGTTATTGCCTTCACCGCTGAGCCAGGGCAGCGCCAGGTTACGCACATAGAAGAGCGCCCCAAAGAACGCGGCAAAGAACATCACCTCGCTGAAAATGAACCAACTCATCCCCCACACATAGGAGCGCTTGAGTTGGGCACTGTTCAGCCCGGCCATATTTTCATTGATCACCGAACCGAACCAGTTCCACAACACAAAGGCGAACACCAGCCCACCCGCCAAAAACACATAGGGGCCTTGCGCATTGCCGTTCATCCAGTGTGCGGCACCGAAAACCGTTAAAAACAGACCAAAGCTGGCCCAGATGGGCAACCGGCTCTGTTCCGGTACGTAATAAGTTCCTTCGCTTGTCGCCATATCGATTACTCCGCGCTCGTTTTTATTGTTTCAAACTAGCCAAGTCATTGTGGTCATCACTAAACCGGTCCGTGACATCAAACAAGGTGTAGGACAGGGTGATGGTGTTGATGTGCTTCGGGATGTCCCGGTCGACAATAAAAAACATCGGCAGCTCCGCCGACGCTCCTGCCTCCAAGGGCTGCTGCTCGAAGCAGAAGCACTCGGTCTTGTGGAAATAATTGGTCGCTTTGAAGGGCACCAGGCTGGGAATCGCCTGACCGACCATGGCCTTGTCGGTCGGATTGCGCGCCAGATAGTCGATCCGCTTCTGCTCACCGGGGTGAACCGTCACCGTGCGCACCGCTGGCTTGAACTCCCAGGGCATACCTTCATTGTTGGTGGACACAAACTGGACCTTGATGGTCCGGCTGGTATCAATGCCGGAATCGGTCGCCTCGTAGCGACCACCGGTTTTGCCATTCAGGCCCGTTACTTCACAGAAGGCATCGTACAGGGGTGGCATGATCCAGATGGCAAAGACGAACATGCCCACCACCGTCACACCCAGCTTCGCGCTGAGTGCGGCGGTCGGGTTATTGGGGAAAAGCCATTTCATACCATGCCCCCTTGATGATGCCGTTTACTTGATTTCCGGCGGCGTGCTGAAGGTGTGGTACGGCGCCGGTGACGGCAGCGTCCACTCCAGACCTTCCGGGTTATCCCACACTTTGGCGGTCGCCGGCTTGCCGCGCAGGATGGTGGATACCACGATGTACAGGAACAACACCTGTGCCGCACCGAACAGGAAGGCGCCCACGGAGGAGATCATGTTCCAGTCGGCAAACATCATGTGGTAATCCGGAATCCGCCGCGGCATACCCGCCAGACCGGAGAAATGCATGGGGAAGAATGTCAGGTTCAGGCCGATAAACGCCAGCCAGAAGTGGGTCTTACCCATGGTTTCGTTGTACATCCGGCCACACCATTTGGGCAGCCAGTAGTAAACGCCGGCGGTGATCGAGAAAATCGCACCGGGCACCAGCACATAATGGAAGTGCGCCACCACAAAGTAGGTGTCGTGGTACTGGAAATCCGCCGGGGCTATGGCCAGCATCAGGCCTGAGAAGCCGCCGATGGTAAACAGGATGACGAAGGCCACCGCGAACAGCATCGGAGTTTCAAAGGTCATGGCACCGCGGAACATGGTGGCCACCCAGTTGAATACCTTCACCCCGGTGGGCACGGC
>NZ_DFTP01000004.1:24135-40914 GCF_002381585.1 Marinimicrobium sp. UBA4209 | reverse complement strand
ACATGTGGTGCGCCCACACGATGAAGCTCAGGAAGGCGATCGATGCGGTGGCGTACACCATGGAGGAGTAGCCGAACAACGGCTTGCGCGCGAAGGTGGGGATGATCGCGCTGATAATGCCGAACGCCGGCAGAATCATGATGTACACCTCGGGGTGACCGAAGAACCAGAACACGTGCTGGAACAGTACCGGATCACCGCCACCGGCGGCGTTGAAGAAGCTGGTGCCGAAGTGAATGTCCATCAGCATCATGGTGACCACACCCGCCAGTACCGGCATGACCGCAATCAGCAGGAAGGCGGTGATCAGCCAGGTCCAGACAAACAGCGGCATCTTCATCATGGTCATGCCGGGGGCGCGCATGTTCATGATGGTAGCGATGATGTTGATCGCCCCCATGATGGAACTGGCACCCATAATGTGGATGGCAAAAATGAAGAAGGTCACCGACGGCGGCGCGTAGGTGGTGGACAGCGGCGCGTAGAAGGTCCAGCCGAAGTTGGGGGCACCGCCCTCCATAAACAGCGTGGACACCAACATCAGAAACGCGAACGGCAAAATCCAGAAACTCCAATTGTTCATCCGCGGCAGCGCCATATCGGGAGCGCCGATCATGACCGGGATCAACCAGTTGGCCAGGCCGACAAAGGCCGGCATGACCGCACCAAAGACCATCACCAGGCCGTGCATGGTGGTCATCTGGTTAAAGAAGTTGGGTTCGACAATCTGCAGACCGGGCTGGAACAGCTCGGCACGAATCACCAGGGCGAACAGGCCACCCAGGAAGAACATGGTAAAGCTGAACCACAGGTACATTGCACCAATGTCTTTGTGGTTGGTGGTGTACAACCAGCGAGTAATACCTTTTGCGGGGCCGTGAGCCATTGCGATACCTCCTAGTTGCCCTGTTTATGGTTATAGATATCAATGGGCTGGGCTTCGTCGCCCATGTTGTTGCCCCAGGCGTTGCGCTCGTAGGTCACCACCGCGGCGATGTCCACTTCGCTGAGCTGTTCACCGAACGCCTGCATCGCGGTGCCGGACACCCCGTTGACGATCACATCGATATGATCCTCGATAGGTCCGACCGCCAGACTATCGCCGTGCAGTGCCGGGAAGGTCCCGGGAACACCCGAGCCGTCGGCCTGGTGACAGGCGGCACACCAGCGGCCATACACATCCTCACCACGCTCGTAGAGCTCATCAAAGCTGAAGGTCTGCTCGGTCAGTTTGGCCAGCTCTTCGGCCTCGGCCTTCTTGTCCGCGAGCCACTGGTTGTACTCTTCTTCCGGCAGCGCCTCGACCACAATCGGCATAAAGCCGTGGTCCTTGCCGCACAATTCAGCGCACTGACCGCGGTAGATACCGGGCTCTTCAATCAGCGCCCAGGATTCATTGATGAAGCCGGGAATAGCGTCTTTCTTCACTCCGAGATCCGGCACCCACCAGGCGTGAATCACGTCCGAGGCGGTAATCAGGAAGCGGACTTTCTGACCCACAGGCAACACCAGAGGCTCATCCACTTCGAGCAGATAGTTGGGGTTTTTAGGGGCAAAGCCGTCGATTTCGTCCCGCGGGGTGCTCAGGTTACTGAAAAAGCTGACATCGTCTTCGACGTAATCATACTTCCAGCGCCACTGATAGCCGGTGATCAGGACATCGACTTCCGCTTCTGTGGAATCGTAAAGTTTGATCAGACTACTGGTGGCAGGAATGGCCATGATGACCAGAATCACCAGCGGAATGGCCGTCCAGAGAATCTCCAGGCCGACGTGTTCGTGAAAGTTGGCCGGTTTTACGTTGCGGGATTTGCGGTGCATGATCATGCTGTAGAACATGATCCCGAAGACCACTACACCAATCGCCACGCACCACCAGAACATCTCCATATGGAGACCCTGGATCTCGCGACTGACCGGCGTTACCCCCTCGGTCATATTAAACTTCCAACGCTCAACCTCGTCTGCCAGGGTCTGATAACTGGTCATCAGCACGGCAGGGGCAAGCAGCCAGGCAGACCGCCTATGCGCTCGTTTAAACATCGCCCAAATTCTCCGTGTAGCTAGCTTATGTTTATTGTGAAACTACCGGGGCTCTTTCAATGCCCCACCGTTGCGACGCGTCGCCCCGCGGCCCGGGATCAACCGACACACGATACGACACTCCCTCACTTGCCGTCATTCATCGGCAATCAGGGGTAAGAGTCAATGTCGGCTGAATAACCAACGGGTTCGCGTGGCGGGGTACGGCCAGTGCACTGCGGCTAATTGTCGCAACCACCGACAACAAGGAGGCCATAGCGACAAAAAAAAGTCAATGCTTTTATACCCTTAGCGTTTATTTATTGTTGCGTAGACAGGCGTTACACTCCCGCTCCGCCCGGGCCTTAACGGGTACCTCCAAGTTGATACTGCCGCCATGACCGATACCCGCCCCAACCACCGACAGATCTGGCAACTCGCTTGGCCGATGATGCTGAGCAACCTGTCCATTCCATTGCTCGGCGCCGTGGATACCGCCATTCTCGGCCACCTGGGCAGCCCGGTTTATCTCGGTGCCGTGAGCCTGGGGGCGAGCGTTCTGACACTCTTGTTCTGGTCCTTCGGATTTCTGCGCATGGGCACCACCAGCGTGGCCGCTCGGGCGACCGGCGCGGAAGACCATGACGCCATCCGCCTGGTGCTCGCCCAGAGTCTGATACTCGCCCTGGGCCTGGCACTGCTGATCATCGCCCTCGGCCCCTGGCTGATCCCCACGGCGCTGGGCTGGATGGGAGCCAGCCCGGAGGTGGCCGCGCTGGCCCAGAGTTACGGCGAGATCCGCCTGTGGGGCGCCCCGGCCAGCCTGATGAACTTCGCCCTGATCGGCTGGTTTATTGGCCGTCAGGATACCCGACGCCCGCTGATGATTCTGCTGACCACCAACCTGCTCAATATCCTGCTCGACGCCCTGTTGATTCTGGGGCTGGGGATGAAGAGCGACGGTGCCGCCTGGGCCAGTGTGCTGGCCGAGTATGGTGGGCTGTTGGTCGGTCTGGGCCTGCTCAGGCACCACCTGATTCGGCTTCCCGGACAGCTTGATCGGCTCCATCTGCGCCAGTGGAACGCCTACCGGGCACTGCTGCAGGTCAATCGCCACCTGTTTGTCCGCACCTTGTGTCTGCTGTTGGTCTTTGCCTTTTTTGCCGCCCAGGGGGCCCGACTGGGCGACCAGATACTGGCGGCCAATGCGGTTCTGCTGCACCTCCTACGCACTGGACGGCTTCGCTCACGCCGCCGAGGCGCTGGCGGGTCGAGCGGTGGGCGCCCGTCAGGCTGACGCTCTGCGCCAGACGGTGCGGCTGACTACCCTCTGGGCCCTGGCCTGCGCGGCGCTGATCAGTCTGGTTTTTATCGCCGGCGCGCCCTGGTGGCCCGGGTTGTTCACCAGTCTGGAGCCGGTCCTCGAACAGGTCCGGGCGCACTACCTCTGGATTTGCCTGGTTCCTCTGGTGGGCGTCTGGGGTTATCAGTTGGACGGGGTTTACCTGGGCAGCGGCCGGACCGCTATCATGCAGTACTCCGTCGTCGGGTCGGCGCTGCTGGTGTTTCTGCCGCTATGGTGGTGGCTGCAGCCACTGGGCAATCACGGCCTCTGGCTGGCGTTTCTGGCCTTTAACGGCGCCCGGGGGATTTCCCTGGGTGCGGTGTATTACTACCTGAATCGTCGCCGTCGCTGGCTGCTACCGGCCTGACCCAAGTAACGTTCCATACGTTTTTCGCCAACGGTTATAAGCAATCACTCTTAAAACCGCCTTGTATTTACCGGGTTTTGAATTAAGTTTAAGGGTGAGCACACGCCGTGCGACTGTTCGCTCTGCGGGTATCCCCCGCCGACGCATTACCGGCCGAGTCGACACCCGACTGACCCTGGCTGGACGCCGACCGCGGTGCATACCGCCACCGCCACACTCATCGAGCATTTACCATCACGGGCCGGGAGGTTCATGCCAAGGTCATGTGTCTGCGACCACTCGACGACATTCGCGCCCTGATTCAGGCCGCGAAACAACAGGACCTGGAGACAGGGCAACTGAGCCGGATCATTCAACGTCGGGCGGATCGATTGCACGTGGCGATTCAGTTACCACCCCTTCAGGCCGAGGCCGCACTTCATGATTTCGTGGTGCGCTACGTGGAGCATGTGCCCGCGTTTATCGGGGCCATTGATGCCCTCACTCGGGAGGCGGGGGTCAATGATCGGGTGGCGCCACTGCTCAATATCGCCTGCGATTATTTTCTGTCCCCCCCGGATCTGGTCAGAGGCCGCAGTCATCTGGTGGCATTGCTGGACGAAGCCTACTTGGCCCATCGCCTGCTTGAAGAGGTCAACGACCGTTTCATCGGCTATTGCGGCATTCCACTGGCGCCCATGGATACCACCCGCGCCAACGTCATTGCTCATGAACTGATCGGGGAACCTTTCGCCAACGAGCTGGATCAGGCGGTACTCTTCTCCGCCGAACTACTGCTCAACGAGTACCCGTTCGAGGGCGATAACTTCAACGCCTATATTGCGCAGCACCGGGACCGGGGTTGGTCCGAGGAGCTGCGTCGCTGGCCCTGCCTGGCGGCCAACCTGGATATCGGCCTGCGTCTCAACGCCTGAGCTTAGTGAGAATATCCGTGGGATTGAGGTGGGGCGGAAACACCGGGTAGTACACCTGCCGGATCACGCCCCCCTCGATCAAAAGCGTCAACCGTTTGATGTAACGGGACTGATCGTAATCGAAGGTGGGGAGCTCCAGTGCCTGAGCAAGCTTGAGCTCGCTGTCATTGAGCAGGGGGTACGGCAGGCGCAAGCGCGCGACGGTTTCGCGCTGATCCTCGAGGGGCTGGGCGCTCACCCCGTACACTTCCACCCCCATTTGTTGGAACTCCGGATACCGATCCCGGAACGCGCAACACTGGGTGGTGCACCCTCGTGCCCCGGGAATTTTGTTCCAACCTCTCATGGGTGGCTGTTCCGGCTTGCCGGTCATGGGGTAAAAGAACACCACGGCGGTGCCGCTGATTGCACTGAGGTCTACCGTTTCCTTCCCGGTGCTCGGGAGCGCCAGACTGGGAACTGCCATGCCCTGCAGATGATCGCAGGCGCCATCGTCCTGAGGCTCCGGTAAGCCCTCGGGCAGCATATACAAGTTTTTGGCCATTCGCTGTTGTCCTGTCAATCGGGAGGGCCTGCATCGTGCATCCCCTCACCGGTGAATCGGGGTTGTCTCTTGTGTCTCTTGCAGGACTTCTTTCGCCGCTGAAACCACTCGGCCACCGCACCGCAAAAGCCCATCTACACTATTCCGATGGGCAATTCCCATGCCAGCCACTCCCAACCGCGCGAGTCCCTTCTATAAAGTGTAGTCCCAGGTTCATGGCAACCGCTAGCTGACGCGAAAGAATATTATCGTGGGCACCGAAATGGAGCAGCTGCCCGTGCAACTCCATGGACTGCACCAAGATTGAGCAGTTTGCAGCGTCAGCCCCTGGACTCACAAGGACTCCCTGTAGGTACAAGCCTTGCAGCGGTAAATGGTTCAGACGGCGTGAGACCGTTGAAGACTGTGTCAATCGACTTGCTCTTAGGCGGTATCACTTATGCACCTGACCGATATTGACTTACGGCTGCTGGATGTTTTTGTCGCGGTAGTGGAAAGCCGTGGTATCGCGAGCGCCCAGACCCTACTCAACCGGGACGCTTCCACCATCAGTCGGCAGCTACGCCAGTTGGAAGAGCGACTGAAGCTGCGCCTGTGCGAGCGCGGCCGCAGTGGCTTTTCCCTTACGCCCCATGGGGAACGCGTCTATCGCGAAACGCTTGCCTTGAACCAAGCATTGCGACGATTCGAGGAACGCGCGGACCGTCTGAGAGGACAACTTTCTGGGCATGTTCATCTGGCGATGATCGACAATCTGATCACCGACCCCAACTGCCCGCTCAAGGAGTTGCTGGCCCGTTACGGTGGGCGCTCGGACAACCAGGTGCACCTGCATGTCGATGTGTTCAGTCCGGCCCAGATTGAACAGGCACTGCTGGATCACAGGGCCGATGTGGGTATCGGTATTTTTCCCACTCATCTGGAAGAGTTGGATTATCAACCCCTTTATGCGGAAACGGACTGGCTGGTTTGCTCCCCTTTTCACCCACTTGCGGAGGCCGAGTCCCTGGAAGAGGTAAAGGACACTCTTAGCGCCTGCGCCAAGGTGGCCCGGCAATTTCTCAATGCCCAAGACACCCGCCCGCTGGGAGGAGAGCCGGGGCGAATCACCGCCTGGGTCAGTAATATTGAGGCGGCTGCGCTGCTGATTCTGGCGGGCACCCACGTAGGCTTCCTGCCCAGCCACTACGCGCGTCGCTGGCTGGAAAATGGGCAGATGGTCGCGATCCGACCCGACCACTATCAGAGACGCTCCACCATTGAGATGGTGATTCCCCGCCGCAAGGAAATGCCTCATCCGGCTGTGGCCGCCTTTCGTCAGGACCTGGCCACCATCGTTGAGATGCGGGGTTTACCGGCGGCGGGCGTCAGGTAAACCTGCAGACACGGTCATTTTTCCGAGCCTTTACGCAGGCCACACTAATTGGGTCTTTTCCCGATTCTCACTGGAGATCATCATGCAACGACTCATTCCCCTCGGCCTGGCCGCCACTTTACTCGCCGGCGCCCAGCCTGCACTCGCCGACGACGACACTTTCCGGATCGCCTGGACCATCTACGCGGGTAGCATGCCTCTGGGTTACGCCGAAGAAACCGGAATTCTCGACAAGTGGGCCAAGCGTTACGACATCGACATTGAAGCGGTGCAGCTGAACGACTACATCGAAGCTCAGAACCAGTACACTGCGGGCGAGTTTGACGGCGTAATTGCCATTACACTGGACGCGCTCACCATTCCCGCCGCCGGCGGCGTCGACTCCACCGTAGCGGTGCTGCTCAACGCCTCCAATGGCAGCGACGGACTGATCATGAAAGGCAAGGACAAAACCATCGCCGACCTCAAAGGCGGCCGGGTCAACCTGGTGGAGTACTCGGGATCACACTACCTGCTGGCCCGAGCCCTGGATGAACAGGGCATGAGCGAGCGCGACCTGACCGTGGTGAACACTTCAGATGCCGACATCATCGCCGCTTTCCAGACCGATGACAGTCAGGCTGTAGTCACATGGAAACCGCAGTTGAGCGAAATTCTCGACCAAATGCCCAACAGCAGCCTGCTGTTCGACAGCTCAGACATTCCCAATGAAATCACCGACGCTCTGTTGGTTCACACCGAAACACTGGAGCAACACCCGGAGCTGGGCAAGGCACTGGCTGGCGCCTGGTACGAAGTCATCGCCATGCTGGAACCGGATCATCCCAACCACGATAAAGCCATCGCCGACATGGCGGATGCTGTGCAAACGGATCGGGCCGGCTTTATGAGCCAGATCGCCACCATCAACTTTTTCAGCCCCGAAGAGGCCATCGACCTGGTGAGCAGCGACGACTTCTCGAACGGCCTCAAGGCAATGACCCAGTTCGCCTTTGAGAAAGGCCTATTGGGTGAGGGCGCCAGCGGCCCAGAAGTGATCGGCGTGGAGTTTCCGGGAGAGACGGTGCTGGGCGACCCCGGCTACATCAAACTTCGCTTCCCCACAACGTTTATGGAGTCAGCCGCGCAATGAGCTGGTCACCTCTGACTCAGTCCCACCCCTACCACTGGCCCCTCGCGGGTCAGTGGAGCGCGGCCGACACCGCCTTGCTGGTGATCGACATGCAGGCCGACTTTCTCAGTCCTGATGGTTACTTCGCCCGGATGGGCAATTCACTGGAAGGCACCCGGGCCGCGATAGAGCCATTACAACGGGTCTTGCAGGCCGCCCGGACCCGGGGTATCCGGGTAATCTATACCCGCGAATCACATCGTCCAGACCTGACCGACCTCAGCCCCACCAAGCGGGCGCGGGCCGAATCCATGGGCACCCCCATCGGTGGCCCCGGTCCCCTCGGTCGGTTCCTGGTGCGCGGCGAACCGGGCTGCGACATCATCCAGGAACTGGCCCCCGAACCCGGCGAGCCGGTGCTCGACAAACCGGGCAATGGCGCCTTCCACGCCACCGACCTGGACCAGATGCTGCGGGCTCAGGGAATAAAGCACCTTTTGATCACCGGTGTCACAACCGATGTCTGCGTGCATTCCACGTTGCGTGAAGCGAACGATCGCGGCTACGACTGCCTCGTGCTGGAGGACGGCTGTGGCGCTGGCGACCAGGCTCTGCATGACGCCGCGCTGGCGATGATGGACAACGAGGGAGGCATCTTCGGCGCCCACGCGTCCGTCCAGGCCCTGACCGAGAGCTGGTCATCATGAGCCTGCCCATCGCCGACACCTGGTTTGGGCGCGAGCGCATAGACGATCGTATTCACCGACTCTGGGAGCCCCATGTCGCCCGAGTACTGCAATGCAATATCTGGCTGGTGCGGGGCCGCCACCGGCACCTCCTCATTGACGGCGGGATGGGAATCCGCCCGCTGCTGCCGATCATCGCCGATCAGTTGGACAAACCGGTGACCGCCATTGCCACCCACAGCCACTTGGATCACGTCGGGGCGATCGGGGAGTTCAGTGATCGTCGGGCCCATCCGCTGGAGCAGTCCTCACTCCGCGAACCGGAGGACTTTCCGGTGCTGTGCAGCCACCACTGGCCCGACGGGATGAAGGCCGATATCGAGGCGGCGGGCTACGAAGTGCCAGAATCAATGATTGACGCCCTGCCCCAGGCCGACTTCGAGCCACTGAAATTTCGTATCCCGGCCTGTGAACTCACCGATACGCTGTCCGCCGGTGAGATCGTGGACCTCGGAGACGAGACCTTTGAGGTCCTTCACCTGCCCGGCCATTCACCGGGCAGTATCGGCCTCTGGAACGCCCACTCAGGCGTACTGTTCTCCGGGGACGCCATCTACGATGGTCCCCTGTTAGACAATTTCCCCGAGTCCGACATTGAGCAGTACCGGCATACCATGAAGCGGTTGCTTGACCTGCCGGTGTCAGTAGTGCATGCCGGCCACGATCCGAGCTTCAACCGTGATCGACTGAGAGTCCTCGCCCGGCGCTACCTGGAGCGTACCGAATAAGAGTGGCATCGCCCCGTCATCAGGGATTGTTCGGCGCAACCAATACGTCTTTCTCCGGTCCCCAGGTTCCGGCCTCACGATCGTAGGTGGAGAAGGAGCCGCCGTCGTCCCAGAAAGTGGCCGGGATGCCGTTTTCGATCGCCAGATTCACATGGTGACCGATATACGCCAGCCGGTCTTCCAGCTCACAGACGTTCTCCGGGTTCTGGAAGTCGAACTTTGCTGCCCCAAACTCATTGAGCATCACCGGCACACCGCTCTGCTCTCGCCAGGCGGCGGCGGTGGCGTAGATCTGGGCCAGCTCCGCTCGATCCGCCTCACTGCCCCACCGGCGCGTGCATTGGCCGGCAAAAGCCCAGGGGTCGTAGGAGTGGAAGTTGGCAATCAGGTAATCGTCGTCCGGCAGGTCGATATCACTCAGAGTGTGAACACCGCTATAGTTGTGCCCCGAAATGATCACCAAGCGGGTCGGATTCTGCGCCCGGATGATGGGCAGGATGTCCGCTTTCAAGTCATTGGTCTGTTCGGCGCTCAAGCCAATGGGCTCGTTCAGAATTTCGAATATCAGCCGGTGGGATTTGCCACTGAAGCGTTCGGCGATCTGGGTCCAGATGGCCTGGAAGCGCGCCCGCTTTTCCTCGGTCAGGCCTTCACCCTCCCAGATCCAGCGCTCATGGTGCGCATTGAGAATGACGTAGAAGCCCTGGTCCAGCGCCCAGTCCACCACTTCTTCAGCGCGATTCATACGCCCACTGTCGACGGTATAGGGCGCGGATTCAGCGGTGTGATCATCCCAGGTGGCGGGGATACGGACATGCTGGAAGCCGGCCTCGTTGAAATCCTCCAGATACCGCTCCTGAGCGGGCAGCGCCCAGTCGCCCTCATTGGGGTAAGCGTCCAGCGTGTTACCCAGGTTAATACCGATACCCATCTCCGCCACCGTCGCGTGAGGCTCCAGAGGGTCATCGGGCGCGGTCATGGCCGGTGCGCTGGCGCTGGAGGACGTTTCCGAGCTGCTGCTGGAACTCGATTCGCTGCTGGAGCTCGGAAGCTCGGGCGTGGAGCCGGAACTGCCACAGGCCACCAGACTGAACAGGCTGCTGATCAGGCAGGCGCGGACAATGATCGATACATTCGATGACATGGTATGACCTTATTATTGGATGGAAGCTGGAGCGCTGGGGACAGACTCAAAAACCGGCCCGGCGCTTGTGGAGCCGTCGGCAACTGGTTACAGTCCCGACCTGTCCATGACGGTATCATCGGACAGACAGTCACGCGCCCGACTTCCGGCAGAAACACTAAACCGCACGTCCGAATACCGGTGGGCGGGACTTCGCACCCCTGCGGAAGTCCCACTACTATTGGGCTGCAACGAATCACTTTATAACAGAGGCGGTAGACGGGCCTTTGAAAAACCTGACCCACGACGCACTGCTCTTCAACATTCACGACCTGGTGCTGCTGATGTCCGCCAGTCAGTATCTGTTGCTGGCCGCCCTGTTGTTCTTCACCCGCCGCCCCGCCATACGCAGCACCTATTTGCTGATCGGTCTTCTGCTGGCCAGTGCGGTCCGCTATCTGGATACCCTGTTGATCTGGAGTGACCCGCTGCGCCAACTCATTCTGGAATGGAACCCGAACCTGCTGCTATTGGGCAGCTTCAGCTACTGGCTCATCGGGCCGCTGCTCTATGCCTATGTGTTGTCCGTGCTGTACCGACAGACGCGCTTTCGCTGGTACCACGGGCTACACCTGCTGCCGGCGTTACTGGCCACCCTGATGATGCTCAGCCAGTATCACTGGCGCCCCGCCACCGAACAGGTCGCGCTGATGCGCGAGCTGGATCTCATCTGGTCTTCGCTGATGAGCCACACCGTCACCCTCTGGCATCTGAGCGTCATCGGCTACGGCGGCTACTGCCTGCTGTTGCTCTGGCGCTATCGCCGCCAGCTCCAGCAGCGCTATGCCAATGTCGAGGTCAGCGAACGTCGCTGGTTGACCTGGATCATTCTGGGCTTCGTTCTGATTGCCTCCTGGCAACTCGGGGTGCACCTCACGGCGGAATACATGCCCGCCCACCTGGCCAATCTGACCGGGGTGGCAAGCAACTACCTCAACTTTGTGTTCGTGAACTCGCTGGTGTTTATCAGCATTCGCTACACCCATCTGTTCAGCGGCCTGCCCGAGCGCGCGCCAGGCAACGACGCCGAGCCCTACAAGCCCGAGCAGGTCCGCCGGGTGGAAGCCCTGATGACGGAGCGCCGTCCGTATCTGGATAGCACGGTATCACTGGAATCACTCGCGCGGCAGTTGTCCCTACCCGAGCGCACCCTCTCGCGCATACTCAACCAGCACTTTGGAAAAAACTTCTTTGAGTTTATCAACGGCTACCGGGTGGAGCGCGCCAAACAGCTGTTGATCGACCCCGACCACCGCGCTCGCACCATCCTGGAAATCATGGCGGGCGCAGGCTTCACCAGCAAATCGACCTTCAACGCCATCTTCAAAAAGCATGTTGGACAAACCCCCTCCCAATACCGGAAGCGTTCGCTTGAAGCGGACTGACGCCGGCTAGTGCCCAAACCCGTGGAGCTCCTTGCAGGTGAAATGCGACGCCGGTCTCGGGATGCGACCGCTGTGTTTGGAAGCGTACCCATTTTCGTGTAGCTTTAACCCGAGGTAGGGGCAGGGTGTGAGTGGCCCACTGCAAAAATAACTGAAAAACATTGAACCCGCATCGGATCGGTTGCAACCCACCGATAACGACGGTTCTTGCAGAGCGAGCACTGGATGGCCCGATTTCCCCCCCTGACAACACCGGCGCCGAAGCGACGGGGCGCAACGCCATTGACGCTGCTGCTCGGCGGTTGGCTGATGCTCAGTGGCGCCCACGCGATTGCCCAGGCTGACGCCCGGCTGGCCCCTTCCGAAATCGACGGTTTTTTCCAACCGCGCGAACCGCTGCGTATCACGCTCGCCGCCGACACACGCCCCGCAGACCCGGGACAACTGAGCCTAGAGCTGGACGGCATGGACGTCTCTGCCTTGGCACAGCGTCGCACCGAGGGCTGGGTTTATGTCCCGGTGCGCCCACTGGCGCCCGGCCACCACGAACTACGATTGATGTTCTATGGCGACCAGGGCGAAGTGCAGGAGCTGGGTTACTGGTCGGTCGAGGTGCGCCACTCCAGCGGACTTCGCTCGGCCCATGTCGACGGCCAACTCGATCTGGCGCTCAGCCAGCGGGTGGCGGAGAGCGAGGGCATCGGCGGCGACGATTTTCGGGCCCAGGGCGGCGGCCATCTGGAATCCGAACTCAGCGGCGATCGCTGGACGTTAAGCAGCAATCTGGACCTGATGGCGGTAAACGACCAGGCCCTGGCCATCGCCGACCGGCGTGTGGACCTTGCCCGGTTTCAGCTACGCGGCGAGTTCGACCGCTACCACCTGGCGTTGGGCGACCAGCAACTCACCACCGCCAGTCTGATTCAGGACGGCTTTGAACGCCGTGGCGTCTCCACCGGCGCCAAGCTGCCCCTCTGGGACGGTACCGCGTCGATCTATCAAGCGGCCAGCCGCCAGACGGTGGGGGTTGATGCCGGCCTCGGAACCGATGAAGAAAACAACCGCATGACCGGCGGGCGGCTGACGTTCTGGCCCTGGCGCAGCGATACCACCCAGGTGATGCTTGCCGGTGAACACCTGTCCGGGCGAGTCAGTCAACCGGATTACGGTAGCCTGGACCCCAATGCCGACCCGGTAGTGCACGAAGGGGATGCCTGGAACCTTACCCTGGACGGCCTGTTTTTCCAGCGTCAGCTCCGGGTGCGTCTGGAGCAGGCAGAAAGCGAATACGATTTTGACGGCATGGACCAGGGGTTCGATCCGGAACAGGGCGATGCCTGGTCGGCCCTGCTGGTGCTGGACCCGACCGCTTCGGGCACCGATGCGCTGGACTGGCGGCTGGGGCTGGAAGCCCGAAAAATGGGCACCTGGTTTCGCAGCCTCGCCAACCGTCACGCCCCCGCCGACAAAAAGCTCGAGCGCGCGTTCTTTGATGCCACCAAAGACAAATGGACCTGGGATGGCCACTACGCGGTGGAACAATCAAACCTCACCGAGGATGACCGATACGCGATTTCCGAAACCCGGCAGTGGCAATTGGGCACTGCCTACTTTGACTATGACCTTCCGGAAAATCCCCTGCTGACCCTGCTGGGCCAACCCACCTATTCGCTCAACCTCGGCGGCACCACCCTGAAAGATGACTACACCCCCCAGGGTTACCTGGCCAACGACCTGAAAACCCGGCGCGCTGAGCTGACCGCCGCCTTCAGCAAAGAACAGTTGCAATGGTCCGCCGGCATTCACTATGACACCCTGGAGGACGGCACCGATTGGCAGCCCGACAATCGCACCCGGGCCACCCGGCTGGACGCCGGTTGGTACCTGAACAGCGACTACAACTTCTATATCGGATGGGAGCTTCAACACACCACCTACCCGGAACAGAACCTCAGCACCGACCGGCACATTTATTCGTTCGATGCCAACGCCACGTTTGTTCCGGAACGCCTGGCGGGCAGTTTCAGCATGGGGCTCAACCAGACCAGTGCCCGGGACGACCCCTTCTTTGCCCAGTGGGACCAGACCACCTACCTCAACGCCAACCTCAACTGGCGTCTACGCGAAGCCGAAGGTCATCGCCCGGGGGTGGAGCTGATTCTGTCCATTGCCCGCAATGATTACCGGGATCAGCTCGTGCTGCCCAACTCGGTGAACAGCTATCAGGCGTTTATTGAACTGCGCACCCATTTACCGGTGACCTATCCGGGGATTCAACCATGAACCGACCCGCTCTCAAGCGTTCAGCCAAGATCGGCTATCGCCTCGCGCTCCTCTGTCTCCTCGCGCTGGGATACGCATTACCCTCCTCCGCCCAGGAGGTGGAGCTGTGCTCTTCCATGCAACCCTGCTCGGTCGCCCGCCCGGTGGTGATCGGCACCGATACCACCCTGTCAGTGGTCTGGCGGGGGCGCGCCTTTTTTGACCGCATTGGCGATGTCAGCTCGGATGTGGGTTATTTTACGCTCGGTGACCCGGCCTCAAGCGAGCCACTGGGGATGGTTCGCCGGCCCTTGATGGAGCGCATTTCCGGCTCCGCCGATGGTCAACCGACCGCGTTCAGCTTCAGTGAAACCCTGACCGTCCCCGCGGCTATCAGTACCCAGGCCGCCGCTCAGGGCGCGCGCGAGCTGTCCTACGTGCGCCCGTTCAGCGTCAACGGCATTCCGGTCACCGGTGTGCAGGCACTGCGCCTGACCGACCCTGCCGCTCCGCTGCCCAATACCGCGCGCTCCTTACCGGAAAATTCAGAGGTGACCGCCAGCGGCCTGATCCTCCGCCGGCTCGCCCTGCGCTTTGACGATGGCGCGCCAGTGGCCTCGGTCTCACGGGATGAGGCGCTGCGCGCCGAAGCGATCATCCATTACGACCGGGCCGGCTTGCTGGAGGCGGTGTGGGAGGTCGCGACGCCCGCCACCACCCGCGGCCAACCGGTGTTTCGACGTCTGGACAATGTGCGCGAATATCTTGGAGCCGGTCAGCAGTCGAACCTGCGCAGCCCGAAACTGCCCACCGATCAACCCGGCCTGTATCTGTTGCGCCTGCGCCTGGTACACCCCACGCTGGAACAGAGCGGCACGCGGGAGCCAAACGACATAGTGCTGCGCTACCAGGTCAGTAGCCGCTCGACCCATGAAGCCCAGTGGGTACCGCACCTGAACGGCGCCCGAGCAGTGGCAGCCACCCTGGGGGCGGATACCGAGTTTACCTGGCCGGCGATCGCCACCACCCACGCCTATCAGCTGGAATTTTACGCCCAGCCGCCCGAGCCCGATGTCGCCAGCGAGCGACCCGGACCCGACCGGGTGCCCAACCGTTTCACCCGGGAACCGACCACCGGCCTGGTGCTGAAGAGCAACACCCGAAGCACTCGGTTGTCATCGGCGGTGCTGCATCGGTTGGAACCGGGAACAACCTATTCCTGGCGTGTGGTGGCGGTGGATGCCAGCGGCCGCGTATTGGCCGCCAGCCCCCTGCAGACCCTAGGCACCGAAGAAGAATAATCACGGATAATCACTATGGCCCTATCGGAACAGGATACCGACGAACAACTTTTACTCGCGATGGCCGGCGGCGAGATGGAGGCCATGAGCGCCTTCTACCGCCGCCATGAAACCCGGCTGTACCGCTTCCTGATGGCCAAGTTGAACGATTCCTTCGTGGCCGCCGACCTACTCAATGAGGTGATGCTGGAAGTCTGGCGCTCGGCGGCCCGTTTTGCGGGACGCTCCAAGGTCACCACCTGGATGTTCGGCATCGCCCATAACAAGGTGCTGACCCACTGGCGCAAGTTGGGCGTCCGGGAATTTACCGAGGTGGATGACACCCTGGCGGATGAGACCCCGGCGGCCGATCTGGAGCAGGCTCTCTCAGCGGTCAAAGACGCAGAACGGGTACGCTCAGGCATGCAGACCTTGTCGCCCCCACACCGGGAGGTGTTGCACCTGGTGTTTTTTGAAGAGCTGGATTACGCGGAGATTGGCCGTATCCTGAGCGTACCGGAAGGTACGGTGAAGTCCCGCGTCTACCACGCCAAAAACTTACTGAAGAAACAACTGGCCAGAGCCATGAGGTCATCGTGAAAGACATAGATGAACAACTGAACCTGTGGGCCAACGGCCGACTGCCGGAGGCGGAACGCCACGCACTCGAGCAGAAAATGGCGGACGATCCTGCCCTGGCCCGGGAAGCCGAGTTCCTGAAAGCGCTGAGAAGCACGGTGCAGAGTGAACCGGCCACGGGCCCCGGCGAACTGGGTCTGGCGCGCCTGCAGAAAGCCATTCGGGCCGAGCAGGAGGAGGCACCCGTCGTCTTGCCCCGGAGGAATTTCTGGCGCCCGGTAGCCATCGCCGCCAGCCTGATCGTGGGCATACAGGCCGCCCTGCTGCTGGGGCCGGAACCCTGGGACGACGGCTCAGCGGTGGACATGGTGCCCGCCTCCGGCGAAGAAGCGCCCCAGGGGCCACGGGTCCAGATGGTCTTCGACCCGGCCGCCACCATGGCAGATGTGCAGACGGCGGTATTGAGCGTGAACGGTAGTATTGTCTCCGGACCCAGCGCCCTTGGCATTATCCAGTTGGGGCTACCGGAAGATGCCTCAATCGAGGCGGCGGTGGATGCGCTGAGGGCCTACGATTTTGTGGATGAGGTGATCGCACCATGAAGGCAGCGCTACGGCTGGCATCCTGCTTTTGTCTCGGGAGCCTGGCGCTCTGCCCGGTGACACTGCTGGCCCAGGACGATCAGGACCGGGAAAAAGCAAGGGAAAGTATCACCATCGACCGCGAACGCGCCGCTGAACTCAGGCGCGGGGAAGCGGTGCAAGACACAGAGCGCAAAACCGCCGTACAGACGCTCGATCGGACAACCGAGACTTCAGAAGTAGAACAGGAGCGTCCGATAGAAGAGGCAGAGGCTCAACCACAACTCACCCGGCCGGTTCCGGCGAAGCCCCGGGAAGCAGAGGTGATCGAGCGGGAACCCGAACCCGAACCCGAAC
>NZ_DFTP01000004.1:0-24002 GCF_002381585.1 Marinimicrobium sp. UBA4209 | reverse complement strand
CCCGAACCCGAACCCGAACCCGAAGTCAGTGTGACCGAAAAGGCAGAGTCAACGTCAAGCGATCGCGAGGAACCGGAAGCCGCCGAACCGGAGCCCACTCGACCGCCAATCCAGCGCGGTGGCAGTCTCCTCGGGCGCGCACCGCCGCCACCGCCGCCGGTGCCACCCCCAGCACCATCAAACGATCCCGTCCCCCCGGCCCCGGACTCGCTACCCTACGAGCCGGGCGAATTACTTTTGGTGAGTGCGGATATGGCCGAGGCGCAATCGGCGGCCCGGCAACTTCAAAGCTACCAACTGCGGGTCAAATCCCGTCAGCGCCTGGACAACCTGGGCCTGGTGATCAGCGTTTTCCGTCTGCCTCCGGGGACCGACACACCCGATTTGGTCGCTCAGGTGCAAGAAGACCTGCCGGATCTGGACCTGGACACCAACCAGCGCTACCAGTTACTCAACGCCCGGCGCCGCTACGCCCAGCAGATGATCGCCTGGCCAGAAGATACCAGCGCCTGCAGCGGTCAATTCCGCATTGGCATGCTCGATACCCCCGTCAATGACCAGCACCCTGCCCTGACGGACAGCCAACTGACCCGACGCAACTTTGTGCGCGGCACCTCGGCCGAAGCACTGCACGGTACCGCGGTTGCCAGTCTGTTGGTGGGAAGCGTCAACTCGGAAACCCCGGGTCTGCTGCCCGGCAGCACCTTGTGGGCCGCCGAAGTGTTCCGCCAGCGAGGAGAGCGTACCGACACCAGCACCGAAATTCTGCTATCCGCGCTGGACTGGTTGGTCAGCCAGGAGGTACAGGCCATCAACCTGAGCCTGGGCGGTGAGCGCAACCGGGTGTTTGAACTGGCCCTGGAAAAATTGCTCGGCAGCCAGATCCTGCTGATTGCCGCCGCTGGTAATCAGGGGCCGGAGGCACCGCCAAGCTTTCCCGCCGCCCAGCCCGGTGTGATCGCCGTAACCGCCGTGGACGCCGCCGAGCGCCTGTACCCCGATGCCAACCGGGGCGATTACATCGATCTGGCCGCACCGGGCATGGAGATCTGGGCCGCCGATGGCGAGACGTCCGGGCGCTATCACACCGGCACTTCCTTCGCCGCGCCGCTGGTCACAGCCGCCTCTCTTTTGGCCCAACAGCAAGGTGCGGACCTGATGGCAGCGGTCAAAGACCTGGGGCCCACGGGGCGGGATGATCGTTTTGGCCGAGGGTTGGTGCAGGTGGGAACCTGGTGTAACTGACGCGCCATTGATGTAGACCTGCTCTTCCATAAAAAAGCCGGCTGCGAGCAGCCGGCCTGAAGATCAAAGGTTGTGGTTTCGGGTTACTGGGGGCAGTTTACGCCACCGACGGCATCCGAACATTGCAGCTCCAGTTCAATCATCTCATCGTCGGTCAGGGAACCATACTGGGAGAAGGTGTAGGCCGTGGACCCATCATCGCCGGTGACCATCACCTGTACCCACTCGTTTTCGTCAGCCAGACCTTCCGGGAATTCCAGAGTGACCGAATCACCCAGCGCTACCGCTTCGAACTCACCCAGCTCGACATAACCCGCGCGGTTGCCCTCCAGGAAAGCATCGATATCACAGCTGGTTGCCGAGGTGTCCGGACCGTTGATGCAGGAAATTTCGATGCTCTGCGCTGCGGGACCCTGCACCACGGTTTCATCCAGCACCACCGCGACGCTACTGACCAGGCTGGTTTCCATGCTGCCGGCCATGGTGACAAACTGACCATTCTGGCTGAAGGCGCCATTGGATTCGGCTGTCCACTGGAGCAGAGTCGCCTCAGCGGGAACCGCTACTGCCAGGCTGTCCTGAATCAGAATATCGGTATCGGTGAACACCGTGCCATCGGACAAGGTAGCGGTGATATCAACGGTGCAGGGAATGGACACGCCGGACTCACCCAGGCACTGAACCTCTACTTCATCAATCGGCGTGATCGCGAGGGCCACATCCACGTTTCCGGTTATGCCGGATGTTGCCGTACCTTCGGCGATGACTTGTTGACCACCCACGCTGATCGGAAAGGGGGTTTCCGCAGTCCAGGTCAACTCGCTGTTCTCATCCAGATTGTCCCAGCCGGTAACAATGGTGGCACCTTCCGCCGGAACAGATTGAGTCAGGGTTTCAGTACCATCGGTCAGGGTCACCTCGCAGCCCACGCCGGTGCCGTCCGGCAATTCACAGCGCACCACATTTTCACTGCTCGGGTCTTCCAACTCGATAATGACATCGGCGGACATATCGGTGGTTTTCTCGCCGATCAGACCAGTGTCGGACGTCGCGTACCAGTCAATGGTGGCACTGTTGGGCATATTGATGATGGTGGAGCCACCTTCGGGCAGGTAACCGTTGCGGGTAAACACCGAGCCGTCATCCAGCGTTACGCCGGCACTGATACCGCAGGGAATGGCCGTGCTGTCACTCAACCGACACTCGACATTGATGCTGCCGCCGTTTTCGAATTTGAAGTCCCAGTTCCAGGTGGAGAAGTGACTCACTTCAGCGTAGACCGCCAGCCCCACCGGTGAGGTGGCCGAGGCAACCACGGTGCCAATAATGGAATCGTCTTCAATCCACAGGCCCTGGTCTTCGTCAAAGTGCCACATGGGAATGGTGCTGCCGATCGACAGTGGCTCATTGTTGATACTCGCCACCGGTAGATCCATCTGGATCTCGGCGGTGGTGTTGGGTGCGATCTGCAGGTAATCACCCTCGGCGTTGTGCACGTCCACGGTAATCATACCGGCGCTGATCAGCTCGACCGATTCACCGCCGGCATCGGTGGCTTGACCATTGGCGGGCATGGCATTGAGCTCATCGCTGGTGATATCCCAGGGAGTAATCTGAACCGTGGCTTCACCGGAGGCGGGTTCGCCATCGGGAGTGACAAAGGCGTTGGCCGGGAAGGTCACCCGGGCGCCAAGATCCACAGCGCTCAAAGTGCGGGCCGCTTCAATGTCATCCACCGGCAGCGTCTGTTTTACCGGCACCATCCGAATGGGCATGATGCCGTCTTGCTCGCCGCTGACTCGCAGCACCTGCGGTACAAAACCATCGGCTTCGGCGCGCACCCGATAGGATGTCTGGCTCTCCGGACTGAACTCGACGCGACCGGAAACATCGCTCTGCGCACTCTGCTCATCCAGAGTCACGGTGACATCCGACAGACGTGCACCGGTGTGCGTCTGAATCATAAAACTCAGATCAACGGTTTCCGGGGTCGGCTCTGGGTCCGGCACAACGGGATCTGGCGCGGCGTTGTTATTGCTTCCACCGCAGGCAAACAGGCTGCCCGCCAGCAACGCAACTGAACACGCTTTCAGGCAGGATTGGGTTTTGGATTGGAGTGTGGTCATGGTGATGTCCTCTTCGGTTATTAGCGCACCGTAATCAACACAAGGCGCTTCCGAAGAGGTAGTTGCACCTCACTCCATAGCGGTTCAAAAAAAATTTACAACAAGGCGGCGGTTTTGATCTGGGCGTACACCGTCTGGCCCCCAGAGAGCGCGAGATCATCGGCGGACTTGCGGGTGATTCGGGCGAGCAGTGGCTGGCCCGAGCAGTCCAGATGCACGGTTACGCGGGTGTTATCGTAAGGTTCGATATTCACCACTCGCACCGGTAGGCAATTGAGAATACTGGTGTCCCGGGCCTGACTCAGGGTCAGGCTCACATCCCGGGCCGCCACCCGCAGGCGCACACTCTGCCCTTCCGAACGGGGCTGCCGGGCCAGCGTGAGGGTGCCGCCATTGAGCGCGACACGGGTCAACGCATAGTGCTCATCGTGCGCCGCCACCGTGCCGGACAACACCGCCGCGGCATCGTCGGCCCGGGCCAGGGGCAGGTCCGCCCGGGTCATCAGCTCCGCCAGCGGCCCCGCCGCCAGCACCCGACCCCGCTCCATCAGCACCAAATGATCCGCCAGGCGCGCCACTTCCTCCGGGGCATGGCTGACGTACAGCACCGGAATCTCAAGGCGATCGTGCAGTGTTTCCAGATAGGGCATGATCGCCTGCTTGCTGGTCGGATCAAGGGCCGCCAGAGGCTCATCCATCAACAACAGCTCGGGGCTGGTGGCCAACGCTCGGGCGATAGCCACTCGCTGACGTTCACCACCGGACAAACCGCTGACCGGCCGATCGATCAGGGGGGCCAAGCCGAGCCACTCGATCAACTCTTCCTGCGACAAGTGCCGCTCAGCCGCCGGGGTGCGCCTCCATCCGTACTCCAGATTGCCGCGCACCGATAAATGTTCGAACAGGCTCGGCTCCTGAAACACATAGCCCAGGCGCCGCCGATGGGTGGGCAGGAACTGCGCCCCGTCCTGCCAACAACGCTCGCCCAGATGGAGGCGTCCACCCGGCGTTTTGTCGAGCCCCGCCACCGCCCGCAGCAAGGTGGTTTTCCCGCACCCGGAGGGACCGACGATGCCGGTTACGCCCCGCCCCGGCAGGCGCAGGTCCACGGCCAGCTCGAAGTCACCCCGACGGACCTGAAAGTGCAGGGCCAACCCTTGGGTATCCGATGTTGTCGTCATCCTCGATTCACCAGGCTCAAGTGTCGATTGAAACCGTACACGGCCAGCAGCAGCACAAACGACAGGAGCAGCAGCCCGCCGGAAAGGACATGGGCACGGGCATAGTCCAGACTCTCCACGTGGTCATAAATGGCGATGGACACCACCTGGGTCTCCCCGGGAATATTGCCGCCGATCATCAACACCACACCGAATTCCCCCAGAGTGTGGGCGAAGCCGAGCACGGCCGCGGTCAAAAATCCGGAGCGCGTGAGCGGTACCACCACGCTGAAAAAGCGGTCCCAGAAACCGGCACGCAAGGTGGCCGCCACTTCCAGGGGACGTTGCCCCAACGACTGAAACGCGCCGGCCAGGGGCTGCACCACGAAGGGCAGCGAATACACCACCGAGCCGATCACCAGCCCGGTAAAGGTAAACGCCAGGGAGTAGCCGCCAAACCACTGGGCCACTTGCCCGAGGGGACCGGAAGGCCCCAACAGCAACAATAAATAGAAACCGAGAACGGTCGGAGGCAGCACCAGCGGCAGGGCCACCATGGCCTCCACCAGAAACCGGAAGCGCCAGCGGCTGCGCGCCAGCCACCAGGCCAGGGGTGTCCCGACGATCAGCAGAATAACAGTGGTGATGGCAGCGAGTTTGAGGGTTATCCCCAGGGCCACCCAGTCGGCGCTTTGAATCATGCAGCAGCTCTGTCTGTCCATTGATGACGGCCACTTTAGCACGGACCGGGCGTTTGCAAAGCCAGTGCAGACAGGCATGACAGGACTCATTCGCTGAACTAGGCTAAATAATGGAGCTCAGCAAACTGATGATAGTCGCGCCAACTCAACCCGGTTGCAATTGATGAACCTATTTGAAAGTCAGGCCCAGGCCCAGAACGTCGACAAGGACCGGCGGCAATACATCCTGTCGTTTGTGAGTTATATATCCGGCACGGTGATTCTGCTCTACGGCCTGCCCCACCTGATGTCCGGCAATGTGGCACTGGCGTCCCTGCTGCTCGGCACCTCGCTGACGTTTCTGCTCACCGTCGCTTACTACCATCGCACCGGCGACATTGACCTTGCCTGCAAGATTGAAGCCGTGCTGGTGGTCGGTTTTGTGCTGGCGCTGATCTACCACGGTGGCCATGAGAATACCGCCCTGTACTGGATATTTCCCTTCCCGGTGATACTGTTCGGGCTACTGGGGGTACGCAATGCCCTGATCGGCAATACTCTGGTCCTGCTTGCCATTGCGGTGATGCTGTTCACGCCGGACTGGATTCACGCGCAGTACCGGCCCGAGGAAACCACCCGGTTTTTTGCCTCGCTGGTGATCATGGTGATCGCCGCCGGAATCAATGATTATTTCCGCGAACGCAGTCATCACAAAATGAGCGCACTACAACTTTCCCGCGAGCAGCAGGCCAACACCGATCCGCTCACCCTGCTCCCCAACCGGCGCTTTATCGATGCCAGCCTGGAACCTCGGTTGAATCAGACTCCCGACGAGTTTCTGCCGCTCGGTATGGTGATGTGCGATATCGATCATTTCAAACAGCTCAATGACCAGTTTGGTCATCAGGCCGGAGACGATGTACTCAAAGAGGTGGCCCGCCTGTTCCGCAAGACCTTGCGCCGACAGGACGTCGCCTGCCGCACCGGAGGCGAGGAGTTTCTGATCTTTCTGCCCCGAACAGAGCTGACGGATGTGCGCATTGTGGCCGAGAAGGTACGAGCCAAACTGGCGAACACCGTTTTCCCCATCAAAGGCGCTCCCCACAGGGTCACCGCCAGCTTCGGCACGGCGGTCTGTCACAGCTCCGGTGAACTGAGCGCCACTGTGGAGTGTGCGGATGAGCGGCTTTACAACGCCAAAAAGGCCGGGCGCAACCGGGTGGCTTAGCGATACCCGCCCTCGCGAATGAGGGTGCGCGCGGTATCGCTTTGTAGAAATCGGAGGAAGGCGCGGGCCGACGGCGTGTCACGCAGCAAGATCGCCTGCTGGGCAATGGGCTGGTAGTGGGTTTCGGGCACGAGCCAATAGTGGCCCTGCGGACGGGTTTGCCACTGGGACAAGGCGATAAACCCCAGGCCCGCATTGCCCGTCGCCACAAACTGGTAGGCCTGGGCAATATTCTCACCCCGCACCGCCCGGGTGCCCACGGAGTCCCATAGCCTCATCGCCTCCAGGGCCTCTTGAGCCGCCCGACCGTAGGGCGCCAAGCGCGGGTTGGCCAGCGCAATACGGCGCGCCTG
Organism: Marinimicrobium sp. UBA4209; assembly: GCF_002381585.1. Lineage (NCBI taxonomy): Bacteria > Pseudomonadati > Pseudomonadota > Gammaproteobacteria > Cellvibrionales > Cellvibrionaceae > Marinimicrobium > Marinimicrobium sp. UBA4209. The sequence goes on along the minus strand of NZ_DFTP01000004.1, from coordinate 17,210 downwards.
CTTCAGGGACTGCACTGGATCGGCAATCTCGCCGGTGGGGCTCCAGAGCACCAGGACGCCCATGGCATAGGTAAATCGGGTACCGGGCACGCCGACACCTTCGGTCTCCAGGCGCTGTGGCCGGGTCTCATCGGCCGCCAGAAACACATCAAAAGGCGCGCCCTGGCGAATCTGGGCGTAGTGCTTGCCGGTGCTGCCGTAGGACAGGCGCAGTTGATGCCCGGTATGTTCGGTGAAGGCGTCGGCCAGTGGTTCCATGACCCCGGCAAAGTTGCTTGCCACCGCCACTCTCACCTCGGCCGCGAGCGCGGGCATGGCCAGAAATACGACAATAAGCGACAAAAGCCAATGCGTTGGCCTGGGCATAGGGATCTCCCGATGGATGAATCAGGATTCTACCATCGGGTGGCTGCCCGCCGTGAAGTGTCGGTTACTGAGCGCGCCCGGGCCAGACACTGGACACCGCCTCGGAATCGGGCGAAGCTCGCTGCTCCAGCAAGCTGGATTTGGCACCGTTCACTACCGTCGAGACCGCGGGATCAAACAACCAGACTTCCACCCGCTGGTTTTTGATTCGCCCGGCCTCCTGACTGTCGGCCACCGGCAGATCATCGCCAAAACCCACCACCGAGGCAGCGTGAATGTCGTGGGCCCGCAGCGCCGACTTGACCCGTAAGGCCCGCATACGGGACAGAATCAGCGCACGCTCTTCGGACTGCTGACCATCCCCAAAGCCGATCAACTGCAGCTGCAGGTGGCGATTCTCCGGCCGGCTCATAAACTGGCGCAGCCGTTCGACATCCCACCGGGCTTTGTTGTCCAAGCGTGAACTGCCGGCATCAAAGCGAAAGTTGATGGACAGGCGCTCGCCGTGGCGAACCAGCTCACTGTATGCCGGCGGTGCATCGGGATGAAGAGTCGGCTTCAGACTCACGGGATTCTGGGACACAAAGCCCACCTGCGCGACCCGATGCTGTCCGGCCTCACTCTGGGCAAACCCGATAAACTCCTGCACCAGGGGCGGCGTCTGGCCCGGGAGGGTGTACAGAAACAGGCGCCGGGACAGCGCGTAGTCTTCAGTGGCCACGTACAGCGGCTCCGGGCCCAGGGGGCTGATGCCATCCTGGGAGACGCTGACCGGTTTGGCCTGACGGACCGAGGCCAGACCCACAAAGCCGATGGCCCCCGGGTCCGCCGAGACCGAATCGGAGAGCCGGTCATTGGACTCAAAGCGGCGCGCCTGGGCATTCAGCGAGTAATCGCCCTTGAGCACCATACTCTTGAAGCTGTCCCAGGTACCCGATTTGTTGTCCCGGGCATAGAGGCTGACCGGCCGATTCGGCCCACCCAACTGCGCCCAGTTGCGAATCTCGCCCGAGAACAGGCGGGCTATTTCGGTGACCGTCAGCGCCTCCAGCGGGTTGCTGGGGTGAACAATGACCGCGAGCCCGTCGATCGCCACCACATGCTCGGCGTCAAAGTGGCGCATCGCACCAAAATCCGCGAGCAGCGTCTGTTCCGAGGCTTTGATGGGACGGGACGCCATGGCGATCTGCGCCTCACCGGAAGCAAGGCCGCGCATGCCGGTACCGGAACCATGGGCGGCCACGTCGATATAGACGGTCTGGCCGGCCACCCGGCCCTCGATCCGGTATTCGTTAGGCTCGGTGCGAGCTCGAATGCTGACCTCGGTTGCGCCCTTGGCAACCAGATAATCTTTGGCGAGACTGGGGGCCAGGCTGGCGCCAATGGTATTGGACCCGTGCAGACTGAACAGCAGGCCACTCTCTCCGGAGGCAAACGGCGTGATCGCCGCCATGGCACCGCACGACAACAACCAGACTGACACGACCCAGGTCAAACAACGCAGTCTCATACACGGACTCCCTTTGAATACAGGCGCGCCAGCATAGAGATCCTTTGTTACGACTCTGTGACGCTCGTCGGCGCACTATGAGCGAGGCGGATCAGAACAGCGTCCGGTAATCGATACAACGGGTCAGAGGCGCAAGCGTCTGGCTCAGATCCCCGGCCAGGTGCAGCTCGGCATCGCCCGGGTGCAACGCAATGCGCAACGGGTGGCGTTCACTGGTGAACCCCCGGTTGCAGCGATTCCAGAACCGCAGCCCCAGGGCCCGCAGCGGGGTATCGGCCTCGAACCCCACCAGCGGTAATCGCCGCCGCACGCCGGTGGCGGTGTGGAGGAGCCCCGAGGCGGTTTCCACATAGGTAAAGGGCGACTCGGCCAGATCCTCACCCCTGAGCTCTCCCAGGGCCCAGGCCGGCGGAACATACAGCTCCGGCGGGGCCAGTCGATGACGGGCAAACCAACGGTGGTTATCGGCCAGCAGTGCCCTGAGCGCGGCGCGCGGCTGACTCAGATGCTCGGCCGCCTGGCGGGAAATCAGGTGGGCGTGACAGCGGTGATACCAGCCCCGGACCCGCTCGGCCCGATGAAACCAGCCGTGTCCCGCCAGCTCCAGCCCCCTGGACTGCCAGCAACCCAGGCGGGCCAGATCTCCGGGGCGCCAATCCCGCCCCGGTACCACCAGTAACACGGTACCGGGCCGGGCCGACACCGGCACCATGGACAGCAGTGCCTCCACCCGATCCAGGGTCTCCGGCATCACATCGTGGATGGATAACAACGCTTCCACGGCCGTCAGTCCAGCACGGAGGCGACCGCGGGCGGCGGAACGGACGGTAGCGTCGAGCGCTGGGCCACGGTATGGGTCAGCAGCTCACACCAGTGCGCGAGGCAGCGTTCATTGAGCGCACTGGCCACCTGCGCGGCGGTGCAGGCCCGCTGCCGGCGCTCGGCGGGGGTGCGGGCTCGCAGTTGGGTCAGCGCCTCGGCCGCACTCTGTGACGGGTCGATGATGGTCAGCCCGGGGCACAGGTCGGGCCACTGGGTGATACCACAGCCGGAGGACACCATGACCAACCGCTCCCGCACCATGGCCTCCAGCGCGATGGTGCCAAAGGATTCAAAGTGTGAGGGCAACAGCAGCAGGTCGTGGTCATCCACTTCCGCCCGCAGCGCCTCGCGATCGAGCCAACCCAATAAGCGCAGGTTCGGGCAGGCACGGGCGGCGTCCGTCAGCTCGCGACGCAGCGGCCCGTCGCCGGCAATACTGAACACCATATCCCGGTGCACCCGGGCGGCTTCGATGACCGCGGTGAGGTTTTTCTCCGCGGCCAAGCGGCCGGCAAACAGGACGCGACGCAATTGGCCGCCGTAGGGGCGACGGGGTGTGCAGGCAAACTCCGCCGAAATCGGCGTGCCGATCAATCCGGTAGAGGGCGCCCCCATCCGCTGGGCCAGCTCCAGCATATTCCGGGAATTGCCCAGCACCGAGCGGGACCGGGCAAACAGGTAGCGGTGGGAGCGATCGAACAGCCGGTGGACCAGCCGGCCCCGCCAGGAGCCCTGCCAGTAGAGTTCAGTCAATTGCTCAAAGGCGGTGTGAAAGCCCGCGAGTACGGGAATCCCCAGGGATTTCGCCAGGCGCGCCCCCAACAGCCCATAGGGCCCCGGCGTGGCCACAATCATCACCTGAGGCGCGAGCTCCCGAAGCGCCTGCCGGAGCGCCCAGGGATTGGGAATGCACAGCTTCTGGGTACGGTCACCGGGCAGCGGCAAGGCCAGCCCCGCGCGCCATCGGCCCCCTTCCACCCGGGGCGAAAACAGCACAATGCGCTCCAGCTCCGGTGCCAGCTGCTCCATCAGATCCTGATAGTAAGCACCCACTCCGTTTCGACCGGGGGCGGCGTCGGATACGACCGCCACCCGCAGGGCCTCGGGCAACAGTAAAGGGTGGCGCGGTTCAGGGCTCATAGGACGACTCCGCTCATGGGTGAGGCCAGACAGACACAAAACGTTGACGAATACCGGCCTCACTCAGGCCGAACTCCGCCAGATCATAGCGGTGACCCGGACCGGCATCGCGGCGCGATTCGTCACTAAGTGCGACGGCGCCCCCTGAAGGCAAAGGCTGGCCGAGAAACGCGTAGAGTCGGAACCACCCCCGGGTATCCAGCCGCGAGAGTTCGGCCAGCGGCAGAATCTGCACCCAGGGTGCCCCGCGCAATGCCAGAACCCGGCGGTAATAGCCGTGCAGCACGGTAATCATCCGCTCGCTCAGCTCCGGTGCGACGGAATCGCCGCCCCACAGACGCAGCACCGGGCGCAACGCACTCAACTGGGAGGGCACCGCCTCCTCCGGGCGACGCACACAGGCAATAAAGCGGGCGTCGGGAAACGCGGCGCGCAAGTCCTGAATCCAAGGCGTAAAGGAAGGGTTTTTACTCAGCAGTCGCTTATCGCGGCCGTTAAAGTACAGGTGCCGCTGCAGGCAGCGCCGATAGAACGCCAGCATTGCGCGGCGCTCCGGGGCCGGCACCGCGTCATCAAAAAAGGCCAGACGCCAGTAGCGCTCCGCCCCTGGGCACAGCAACGCCGGCAGAAAACAGCCCCCCCGGTACAACAGCAACAGAAAATCTTCCTCCGGCTCCTGCCAAACCAACCGGTGCACTCGATCCATGGCTGCCCAGCGCCAGCGCCCGATCCAGCGCCGCAGCGGCGCCAGACACCAACCGACGAAACGCCAGAAATAGCGCTCGGAAATCGACGGCGCAAGCAGGCACTCCCACAGCGTCAGGGTCGTGAACGCCGGATCGTCCGCCAGGCGCCGCTGCAGAAAGGTGGTGCCACTGCGCGGCACGCCCACGATAAACACCGGAGCGCGCACGGCGACACGGCGGTAGCCGCGAAACAGCAGCTCATCGAGCAGGAAACCGAGGGCGTGGCAGAGAAACAGCAGACCGCTGCCCAACCAGAGCAGCAACAGTAGGGGCCAGCGCCACCAGCAGGCGCGCCAACCGTTGGCGGGCAGTGCTCGAAGCAGGTGCCCACCCAATCTCATCCAGGCCATCATCAGGTGCATGGCGCCTATGCAACCGCACTAGCATGACAATCCAATGACAGCGGTGTTAATTGAGTGGGGTGACGGCCAGTCGCTGGTCTTTGCGCCACTGCTCCAGCGGTGCGGGCTTACCGTACAGGTAACCCTGCAGAAAGGTGCAGCCGAGGGCTTCCAGACGTTTGGCCTGGGCCTCGGTTTCCACGCCCTCGGCGAGCACCTCCAGATCCAGGCTCTGGCCGAGGGCAATGATGGTGCGGACAATGGCCTCGTCGTTCGGATCGGTCAGCAGATCCCGGACGAACGACTGATCCACTTTGAGCAACTGCAGTGGCAATCGCTTGAGGTAACTCAGGGAGGCATAGCCGGTCCCGAAATCATCCAGCGCAAACCGTATGCCGTGGGCCCGCAGGCTTTCCATCCGCTCGATCACCTGGTCCAGTTCATCGATCAACAGGCTCTCGGTCACCTCCAGCTCCAACCGCTCCGGGGGGCACCCCGAGGCTTCCAGGGTGTTTTCCAGGTGATCCACAAAGTTGGGGTGGCGGAACTGCGCCGGGCTGATATTGACCGCCAGGACCACGCCTTTGAGCAGCTCATCCCCCTGCCAATCCGCCAGGTAGGCACAGGCCTGCTCCAGCACCCACTCCCCCAGAGGCACAATCAGACCGGTGCTCTCGGCCAGAGGAATGAACTCGGCCGGGGAGATCATCCCCAGCTCGGGATGCTCCCAGCGGGCGAGCGCTTCCATGGCCACCACCTCGCCGCGCGTGTTGACCTGCGGTTGCAGATGCAACGCCAGGCGGCGCGATTCGATGGCCTGACGCAGCGCCCCTTCCAACTGAGTACGCCGATTGATCGCCACCTGCATCGCCGGATTGAAAAACTGCAGCCGGTTGTGACCCAGTCGTTTCGAGGCCTGCAGCGCCAGATCCGCGCCCTTGAGCAGAGTGTCGGTGTCCTCACCGGCATCGGAAAACAGGGCAACCCCCAGACTCACGCTGATCACATAGGGGGCGCCGCCAAGCTCAAAGGGCTCGGCCAGGGCGGTCAGCCATTCATCGGCCAGGTTACGCACCGCCACAACGGCCCGGTCCGGCTGCAGCGCCAGGTCCTCCAGCAGCACCACAAATTCATCGGCGCCGAAGCGCGCCAGGGTGTCGGTGGCGCGCAACTTGCGCTGAATACGCTCCGCCACCGCGCACAGCAGCTGGTCGCCGGCATCATGTCCCAGGGAGTCATTCACACTTTTGAAGTTGTCCAGATCCAGCAGGACCAGGGCCCCGTCGTAGCCGGTGCGGGTACTGCTGAACAGCCCGTGCCGGACCCGATCAAGCAGCAACCGCCGGTTGGGCAGGCCCGTCAGGGCATCAAAAAACGACAATTGGTGAAGCTGCTCCTGGATATGGCGATGTTCCGTAATATCGGTGGATATGCCGCACAGCGCGTAGATATCGCCGGACGGCGTACGCAACGGCAACTTTTCCGAAAGAAACACACGGGACGTTTCACGGCCTTTAACCCGGCTCACCTCTTCATTGGAAAATCGCTCGCCACGCAGTAACACACGACTGTCATTTTCTTTTAGCAGGCGAGCAGTCTCCGCATCGAAAAAGTCTTCATCTCGATTGCCAACAATAGCGTCTGGTGGGGCACCCAACAGGTCAGCGACTTTCTGATTGACATACTGGTAGCGCAAATCCGTTCCCTTGATATAGATATGCGCCTGCACACTGTTGAGAATGGTGCTCAGCTTCTGTTCGCTTTTCTGCAGTTGCTGCGTCTGGCGCTGCACCTGACGGCGCAACAGCGCACTGAACAGCAGCGCGGCCAACAGCATGGCACTGAGACCGGCCAGGCTCCACCAAAGCCAGGTCGGCAGAGGCCCGGACTCCCGCTGGGGCTCCCAGCGACGCAGCGTTTCGAAATACAGGGACCCCGGATCATTGCGCCATAGGTCCAGATAGTCATCGATGGTGGTCAACACCTTCGGCAGTCGCCCGGGGGTCACCGCGTAATACAGCCGGCTGGGCAAAAACACCACCGGCGCCCGCACCAGGTCGGTTCCCTGGGCTCGCTGATCGCCATAGAACTGATTCGCCGCCACCGCATCGGCTTGCTGGTCCAGCACCGCCTGAAAGCCCGCCTCCAGGCTGTCCACCAGCACCCACTGGACCGGCAGCTCCATGCTTGAGAAGAACGTCATCAGATAATCGTGCTGCACCGAGCCCTGGAGCACCGCCAGCCTCCGCCCCTGTAACTCCAGCAAACTGGTGGGTTGCTCCGTCCCGGCCGCGACATAGATCTGGGACCAGCTCAGGAGCGCGGGAATCTCATGGAAATCAAACCGCGTGGCCCGCGAGGGGGTCAGAGCCACATCCGGCATCAGGTCGATTTCACCGTTGGCCAGGGCGCTCAGGCAAGCCTGCCAGAGACAGGCCACCGGCTCGAGTTGCCAGCCCTCCTGCTCGGCGATATGAAGCAGCAGATCGCCGAGAATGCCCGAGGGCTCACCGGTTTCACTGAGGAAAATTTTGGGGGGATTTTCGTACACGCCAACCCGCAGGTGTGGCGCTTCTGGCTCACTGCGGGACTCCGCGGCCATCACCGGCAAGGCAACAACGCAGGCCAATAGGAGCAGCCCTGCCCGCCTGCCCCACCGCCGGGGCATCGCCAAACCAACGTTACCTAGTCGCAAACGAGGAGTCCTTACCGCCGATGAATGAGGTCGCCCGGAACCCCGGGCGACGCTATGCGATCAGCCTTAGTTATAGCAGAGACACAGGGGCAGGTCTCGTTGATTTTGGCGATAGGCACAAAAAACCCCACGCAGTGGTGGGGTTTTTTGGTTCAGCGAGCCGGATGTTTCAATCAGGCATCGAGCACACTGCGCACGTAATCGGCCAGCGCCTGATCCTGACAGTGCTCGAAGAAGCACGCCTGGAAGCGCTCGCCGGTCACGGCGGTTTTGACCAGTTCCTGATCCAGGGCCTTCAGGCCGTCCAGGTAATCCTTGGACATGGCATCTTTTACGCCATCCAGAATGTGGGCGTTCTGCACCTGGCTCTCTTTGCGCTCGGGCGGGTAGCCCTGGCCTTTCTCGCCGGTGAAGGCCTTTTCGAAAATGTAGCGGCAGTTCAGCTCGGCACCCCAGCCAAAGCCTTTGGCAAACGGCAGTGCCAGCGCGTTGCCGTTGTTGATCTGGGCAAACAGGTAGGCATCAGAGGGGTCGATGCAGTAGCCGCAGACCACGCCCGGGTGCGCGTTCAGGGACATCAGGGCGCCCTGCCCGGTGCCGCAACCGCTGATCACGAAATCCACGGCTTTGGAGTTCAGCAGCAGACCGGCCATGATACCCAGGTGGATATAGGTCAGGCGGTGGTCGTTATCGCCGTTCATACCCACGTTGAACACCTGATGGCCCAGGTCATCGGCCACGGCATTCAGTTGCTCCAGCACAATCGGGTTCTTGCCCGCTTGGCTGAATTCGTTCATCAATGCAATTTTCATATCACTCGTTCTCCCAAAGAAATCAATCATCAATACAGCGTTTACGTTTTTATTTGTACGACATTATACGCTCTGAGCTGCGGTATCGTCCAATCGCCAGCAGGGACCATAAAAAAAAACCCCGGTATCTCGCGATACCGGGGCCAAGCACGTTTCCGATGCCCGCCTTCTCAGGCGGGCATCTCCCAGCACTACTGAGCCGGAGGCATAATCACAGTGTCAATGACATGGATCACACCGTTGGTGGTGTTGATATCCGCTTCGGTGACATTCGCACCACCGACCTGCAACATACCATCCACGATTTCCACGCTAATGTTGTTGCTTGCCGCTGTCTCCACGGTAGTACCGTTGAGCGTGTAGGCCGTTACGGAATCTACTGCAGCGCCACTGACCACATGAGACAGCAATACTTCAGTAAGCGCCTCCTGATCGGCCAACAGCGCATTCAGGTCTTCTTCCGGAATTTTGTCGAATGCAGCGTTGGTCGGTGCGAACACGGTAAAGGTCGCGTCCGGGTCGTCCAAAGTCGCTACCAGGTTTGCCTGCTGAAGCGCAGTCACCAACGTGGAGAAGCGATCCTGTGCGACTGCAGCCCCTGCAATGGTTGCATCGACAGTCTGAGGCGCCGGCGGCATCATCACTTTATCGATCACGTGAATCACACCGTTGTCGGCCAGAACGTTGGCGGTAGACACGGTAGAAGTGTTGATCAGCAGACTCTCTCCTGACAAGGACAGACCGGCGCCATCACCATTGGCCATCTCTACCACGGAGTCATTGCTTTGAGCGACGCTGATGGCGGCATCAGCCAGAATCGGATCGCCGGCAATCACGTGGTACAGCAGGATGTCAGACAGAGTGTCGGTGTCTGCCAAGAGGGCATTGATGGTGTCGTCACCCAGCTCGGCAAAGGCGGCATCGGTCGGCGCAAACACGGTGAAAGACGAATCCAGGTCGGCCAAAGTGGTATCCAGACCTGTCGCCTCCAAAGCCGCGATCAGCGTTTCGAAGTTACCCGCGTCACTGGCCACATCAACAATGGACATGGGCGGAGCCGGCAATTCAACGTCGCCGACGATCACAGAATCGATTACGTGAATCACACCGTTGCTGGCGTAAATGTTGGTCATGGACACCACGGAACCACCTACGGTCAGCATACGGCTGTCGTTAATGGCGACGGGTATTTCCGCTCCACCCAGTGTTTCAACACTGGTGCCGTTTGCGGCGTAAGCACCCACGTTATTCACTTCGGCACCGGAGACCACATGCTGGCTCAGAACTGCGGTCAGCGCTTCTTCGTCATTCAGCAGGGCCTGAAGGTTCTCTTCACCGACGGCTTCAAACGCCGCATTGGTGGGAGCAAATACCGTGAAGGTTGCATCCGGGTCGTCGAAGGTGGGGACCAGACCGGCGGTATCAAGAGCCGTTACCAGAGTTGACAGACTTTCGGTAGCGACCGCCAGGTCGGCAATGGTCTGCTCGCGATCACCGTTTTCTTCCGGTGGCATCAGCACCGCGTCAATGACATGAATCACGCCATTGTCGGCTTCCACATCCACCATGGTCACCAGCGACAGATTGACCAGCAGGTCTTCGCCCCAGAGGGACAGACCGACGCTATCACCGTTGGCCATTTCCACGGTGGTTCCCGCGGCGGCCACGGCACCGGTCGAATCCACTTCAGCACCGGAAATTACGTGGTAAAGGAGAATGTCCGAGAGGGTGTCGGTGTCTTCCAACAAAGCGCTGATGGTTTCTTCACCGAGCAAAGCAAAGGCATCATCGGTGGGGGCAAACACCGTGAATTCGCCTTCTGGATCGTCGAGGGTTTCGTCCAGACCGGTTGCCTCAAGGGCGGCGACCAGCGTGGTAAAATTACCGTTGTCGACGGCAACGTCAACGACGGTATTCACTTCCGGTTCGGGCTCCGGCATCGGAAGCGGATCGTCATCATCACTGCCACAAGCTATCAAGCTCATAGACAGACCCAATATTCCCGTATATTTCAATAACGCGTTCATGGTGTTAGCTCCTGATTGTTAGCATTACTGTTGAACTACGTTGCGCTATACGGGGGGATTTTTTTTCAGGATCACAAATAAAACGCGAAAAGATTAAATATTGATCAAAGGGATGTTTTTGACGACAGATAGATTATTTCGGTGCAAGAGTGGCGGGGAAAGTGGCACCACATGAGGTGCCACTATCAGTACTCTATCGAGGAAGGGACTTGGGAACCATCACCGGGCGCTCGGCCCAGCGTTCAAAGCGCGGGGCAATGCGGTCCAGGTTGTCCGACCACCAGTGGGCATCAAGCTCGATCGCGGTTTTCAGGTTCTGCTCCGAGGTAGGCAGCCGCTTGCGCAACTCGGGTTCCAACAAAGCCAGCGAGGACTGACGAACCGGTCCGTAGGGGATGTAACGCGCCTGGGCGGCCAGACTTTCTGTGGATGTGGCGTACTTCAAAAAATCCATGGCCTGTTCGGTATTGCGGCCGTGCCGGGGTATGCCCCAGACATCGTAAAACCAGACCTGATGGTCCCAGACAATCTCCAGTGGTTCACCCCGTTGCACGGCGTCGTCCACCCGCCCGCTGTAAACCGAGGACATCACCACCTGGCCGGTTTCCAGCAGGCGTATTGCCTCTTCACCTTCTTCCCACCATTCAATGTAGGGTTTGATCCGGTTCAGAACCGTGAACGCTCGATCGACACCGGCTTCGGTGGACAGCACCTCATAAACGTTGCCCCGGGGAACGCCGTCTGCAACCAGTGCCCATTCCAGGTTCCCCTGGGGGCTGCGGCGCAGGCCGCGTCGCCCGGGAAACTGTTTCAGGTCAAAAAAGTCTTCCAGGGTTTCGGGGCCTTTTTCAAACCGCTCCCGATCGTAACTGACCACCGTAGAGCCCACCACGTTACCCACGCCACAGGGCATCAGACTGACATTGATGAAATCCTCACTCGCCGGTGTACCATCCGGCGCGGCCGGCAGGCTCTCCGGGTCAATGGGTTCAAGCAGGCCTTCTTCACAGGCACGAATGGCATCGAACAATTCCAGGTCCACCACATCCCACTTCACATTCCAGGCGCGCACCTGGCGACGGATTTCCTCGATGCCCCCGGTGTACTGAATCACATTGACCCGGGCACCGGTCTCATCCTCATAAGGACGAATGAAACCGAGGATCTGACTTTTCACATAGGCCCCGTCCCAGGACACGACATTCAGCTCATCCCGGGCCGCCGTCTCAAACGCAAACAGGGACAGGGTCAGCGCCATGACGGACGTTATCTTAAATCGCTGTCTCATAAAGCTCACCAGTAAAAACCGATATTAACGTTAAAACGGCCATGCCATTCGTCTTCACCGCCACCGGCCAGAGAACCGTTATCGAAGTAGGCCATATTGTTTGCGAGAATATAGTCCACATAACTGAACAGGGGGCCACTGCCGATGGCACAGCCGGTGGTGTTGATCTGCGAATCCAGAACGCCGGCCCGGCCTTTGTAAAGCCGGGAGTAATCGTTGTAGCAGGTAATGCTGTCCACACTCTCCCACGGCGACGGCACATTGTAGGCCAGGTTGGCGACCAGTATATCCGCCTCGCTGGCAATGTCGTAGGTGCCGGCAAAGGCCCCGACGGTCACTACGCTGTTGTCCACACCCGCCGGGTTGACCGGATCATACTGGTAGCTCATCCCTTTGAGCTGAAGGTTCCAGCGCCCGCAGCGGCTGTCCATATGCGCCGCCGCCGCCCACTGATCGCCACGCCGGTCGGTGGTGGCGTTGTACACTTCGCCGGCCTGTACGGACCCGCCCAGTTCCGTTTCGCAGGCGGTGCCCAGGCCAAAGGTATAGGCGGCACGACCGTTGAACTGGTTGACCTCCTCATTCTGCTGATCATCGGCGCGGATCAGGTCGAAGGAATAACGGTTGGGGTTGCTCGCATCATTGAGCTCTTCGTTTTTGTAGAACGCGAGATGCCAACTCCAGGGGCCATCGGAGCTCTGGTATTTCACGCCCATGTCGTAATCATCCCCAAGCCCCACATAATAGGGAACGCCGAACCAAGCGTTGTGGGCGGGGTATGGCAGCAGACCGAAGGGCACCCGATGGACACCAAACTGAAGCTGGCTTTCGTCTTCGAATTCGTAGCCAATCCAGCCGTGGTGCAGGGTGTGCATATAGGAGTAGTAGCGGTACTCGGCCGAGATCAGGATGTTGTCGATCTCCCCGTCCACGTTCAGGCGAAACACATCCAGCCCGCTCTCGCCGCGCTTACCATCGGAGCTGTCCACAAAATCCCGGTGCACGAGGTTAAAGCGCAAAGCGCCCCCGACATGCACCGCCGGTTCCGATGCACTCGCTTGCTCCCCTGAGCCGTCGGACATGTCCCCCAGATCGCGAACCGAGTCGCTGCGGACCGATTCCTCTTCGAGCTGCTCTACCCGCGCCTTGAGCCGATCGATCTCCTCGATCAGCGCCTCCACTTCAGGATCGCTTTGTGCCTGAGCAGTGCCGCTGAAGGACAAGGCGGCACACAGCGTGCCGAGTACAAACGGTTTTGAAGTCATCGACATACCCGCTCCTTATCCGTCCTGACGGGAGTCCGCATTGGATGACTGCTCAGAGCTCTGAACGCCGGGCTCCTCTTCCGGTGGCTCAGGCGGAGTACTGAGCAGGTCATCGTGCTCCTCCATCCGCCAGGGCAGGCTTCCCGGGGATATGTGCAGGAAGTGCAGGTGCTTCTCAAACTGGTCGAGAATATCGGTAATAATATCCTGCTGATCAAACCCATAAATATCGTAAAGCTGACCACCGCGGCGTAAAAACACTTCCGCCCGATAGTAGTGCCGTTGGGTCTCTTCATCCGGCATTTCCGGATAGGCGTAATCAGGCAGCAGATGTTCCAGCATCCGAATCTCGTAAATGAAATCCACCTGCTCCTCTTTGACCACCTTGAGGTAGAGGCGAAGGTGCTCTTCGTCCAAATGCGTTTCAGCGGACCACCCTTGCTTGGTCAGTTCACGCTCAACCCGATGCATGGCCTTGTTGACCGTGGTGGTCATAAACTCCCACACCTTCGCCTGATCCGGGAAGTTCACCAGACCAGCAAGGCGACGACGCCAGAGTCCTTTGCCGGAGGTCCCGGAAAAACGCTGTTGTACATCGGTTTTCAGGCTGCGGTGATGGTGCCCTTCAATCACCAGGGCGCGCCACATGCCCACCGCCGCAATGATCATGATGATGGAAAACGGCAGGGCACTGGCGATGGTCATGGTCTGCAAAGCACTCAGGCCACCCGCCAACAACAAGGCCGACGCCACCAACCCTTCCGACGTCGCCCAGAAGACTCGCTGCCAGGCGGGGGTATGAATGGCACCGCCCGAGGCCAGTGAATCAATAACCAGCGAACCCGAGTCCGACGATGTGACAAAGAAGGTGATGATCAGGATCACGGTAATAAAGGACACAATCGAGCTCAGAGGCAGCGCCTCGTATAACTTGAACAGCGCCGTGGCATGGTCCGCCTGCACATCGCCAATCAGCGTGGTATAGCCTTCATTCATGATCAGATTCAACGCGGTATCCCCAAAGACCGAGAACCACATGAACGTAAACACCGACGGCACCAGCATCACCCCGACCACAAACTGACGGATGGTTCGGCCCCGGCTGATCTTGGCGATAAACAGACCCACAAACGGCGCCCAGGCGATGGTCCAGCCAAAAATAAACAGCGTCCAGTTACCAATCCAGTCACTGCGGGAATAGGCCTGCAGGTTGAACGTCCGCTCGACGATGTTATTCAGGTAGCTACCCGTGTTCTGCAGAAAGGTTTCCAGGATGTGCACGCTCGGCCCGACGATAAACACAAAGATCATCAGCGACACGGCCAGAAGCATATTCAAAATAGACAGGCGTTTTACGCCTTTATCCATCCCCGCGACCACTGAAAATATGGCAAGGCAGGTAATTACCGCAATTGCAATAATCTGAACGGTTACACTTACCGGAATCTCTGGCCATAAATAGTTCATACCGGCATTGATTTGCGCCACCGATAAGCCAAGCGTGGTCGCAATACCGAACATGGTGCCGAGAATGGCGAACACATCCACCGCATGACCCATGGGCCCATAAATTTTGTCTCCGATCAACGGATACAGCGCGGAGCGAATCGACAATGGCAGACCATGACGAAAGGCAAAATACGCCAGCACCAAGCCTACCAGGCCATAAATCGCCCAGATGTGAAAACCCCAGTGGAAAAAAGCGATTTGCATAGCCTGTTTGGCTGAATTTACCGTTTCAGCCGCGCCTTCTGGCGGAGACGCAAAATGCAACACGGGTTCCGCCACACCAAAGAACAACAGGGCAATACCGTAGCCCGCAGAAAACAGCATGGCGAACCAGGCCGGGAAGCTATACTGAGGGTCAGCGTGATCCGGCCCCAGCTTGATGTGGCCCCACTTGGTCAGCGCCATACTGACGATGAACACCAGGAAAAACGCCACGGAAAGCATGTAGAACCAACCAAAGGTTTCCGTGATATAGCTGAGGGTGGTGGCGAAGGCCTTGCCGGCCAGCTCCGGGTTACTGATAGTGCCCACCACCAGCATGAGGATTACAATGACGGCGGGAATGAAAACCGGTATCAGGACCGTGGAGCCAACACCAGCCTTTGACGCATCTTGAGTCATGGGTTCATCCTTATCGTACGGTAAGTGACTACTTCGGCAGAAACAGCGCCGAACAGGTAAAATGAGTACGCAACCGGATTCAGTATAGACGCATTGTCAAGTGAGCGCAGACACGGAACCAACCCTACATACCTTTGGGCACCGCCGCGGGTAGTGCTATGCTGCCCTTCACGCTACGGAGCCCGTTTACAGGATAATCAGCCCATGTCGTCATTGCAGCCCGCCGATGTCGGAATCAGAACGCGCCTTTTCCAGATCATCTTTGAATCGGATACCCCGGTAGCCAAAGGCTTCGATATCTTACTGGCGATTCTCATCTTCATGAGTGTCGGCGTTATCCTGCTGGACAGTGTTCAGGAATATCACGAACGGTTCGGCACCCTGTTTTATTACACCGAATGGGTGATCACCTTACTATTCACTCTGGAGCTTGGGCTGCGCATCTATTGCCTGCATAAACCGCTGCTTTACCTGAAGAGCTTCTATGGCATCATCGACGTACTGGCCGTTCTGCCCACCTGGCTGATGCTGATTCTCCCCGGGGCTCAGACGCTGGTGGTCATTCGATTGCTACGAACACTACGGTTATTCCGGGTTCTGGAAATGATGGCCCTGGTGGGCCAGGGACGCTTACTGCTGGACGCACTGAAGCGCAGCCGGGGCCAGATAATGCTGTTCCTGTTCACCATCTTGATGTTGGTGACTATTTTTTCCACCTTTCTTTACCTGATCGAACCCCATGAGGCCGGATTTACCAGCATCCCCACCTCCATTTATTGGGGTATCGTCACCCTGACCACCGTCGGCTACGGCGACATCTCACCGGTCACCCCCTTGGGGCAGTTCATCTCCGTCATGATCATGCTCGCGGGCTACTCAATTATCGCACTGCCCGCCGGTGTATTTTCCGCCGAAGTCATTCGGTCACTGCGCGAGGACCGCTATTCCGATGAAGCATGCCCAGGGTGTGGAAAAAACCAGCATGAGCACGACGCCAAGTACTGCAAACACTGCGGCACCTGGTTGAATGAAGAGAAGGAAGAGCCAGACTCAGACACTGATAAGCGCCCGGCAGGCGCAGAATAAGCGCTCTGTAAACGACGCAGTTGTTACTCGCGCTTATCCTGCCAGGGCCATTTACCATACATTTCCACTTCAAGCGTAAAACTGAGGAACGTACGGATCAACACCACGATGGCCAGTACACCAATGGTCTCAAAGGTAAGCTCTACCGCCACCGTATAAATGATGTCTGAGGCGATCAGAAACTCAAGTCCAAGCAGTATACCCCGACCCAATAGTTGACGAAGCTCTTGGAAAATAAAATCCAGGCTCTCTCGCTTGAGCAATCTGAGTACCGCATTGAACAGTGCGTATAGCGCGAACAAGGCAATCGTTCCAATGCCTATCGCCTCAATGACCACTGCACACCAGGCCGCTACATCTGCTAGAAAATCGTCCACGTTGTCTCCCCCCTAAATGCCCCTAAACACTAACCGAGGTGCAGCTTCTATGATCCTACATGGTGGCGCCTCAACCAGGCAGCGACTCGAACGTTGGCAGCACCTCCAACTCTCTATCCCAAACCGCTTTGCTGGATGTAAAGATGTGAGCGGTTGGTTGTATAGACACTTCTGTATCTAAGCACCCGGCGGGAACAACGAGTAGCCCTGTGCCATCACTTATGGGCAGTGCTGAACCGCAAAGCTGACAGAAACTTTTGCTATGGCGAGTACCCTGAAGTCTAAAGGTCGTCACGGAGTCTGAACCCGATAACCAGGTCAGGCTGGCTGACAGCGAAAACAAGTTTGCCGCATGAGCTGATCCGGTATCCTTTTGGCAGTGCTTACAATGACACAGGTAAAAGCTGTCGAAGCCCCCTTGCACCTCAAACCTCACTGCGCCACACAGACACGACCCTTTATGCTTATTCATAGGATTTCCTTGTATGACCTGAAGGTGAAGAACACATATCGACCGCCATACTATCCCCACTACCTGAAGGGCTCTGATAATAAGGATTTCCATTGTTCTACTCGTATTCACACATAACGAGGCTGTAGAAAAA
>NZ_DFTP01000046.1:42147-42562 GCF_002381585.1 Marinimicrobium sp. UBA4209 | reverse complement strand
CGTAGGGGTCGTGGCCCTCGCGGAAGCGCCACCGGGTCTCCTTGCCGTCCACCACAGGCCAGCGCAGGCCCCGCTCCTCGTGGTACCGATCGAAATTGGCCAGGTCGTGGGCCTTGCCGCGCCCAAAGCGAGCGTACTCTTCGAACAGGCCTTTCTGCACATAAAAGCCGAAGGCCTCGGACTCATAGTTGTCGTAACCTTCGGCGCGGTCATCGTTGCTGAATTGGTTGACCTGGCCGTTGGCAAAGAGCACATCGAACAGCGTTTTGCCTTTGAGATCGCTGGCTTTGTCGAGCAGCTCCGTTGGCCAGACGTCATCGGTTTTGATGCGCCGGGAGACTTCCATCAACTGCCAGAGGTCAGAGCGGGCATCGCCGGGCGGTGGTACCAGTTGGTGCCAGAACTGGGTGCGTCG
>NZ_DFTP01000046.1:39976-41989 GCF_002381585.1 Marinimicrobium sp. UBA4209 | reverse complement strand
GTCGGCGGCCTGGGCCGAGACGGTGGGGTAGACATCGGAGACCACCACAAAGGCGTCCGGGTTGCGCCATCCGGGCAAGGTTTCCTGGCTGGTATTCGGGCCGGCCTGGATATTGTTGGTCACCTGGGTCCAGTAGACCCTGAGCACCCCGTCTTTCAGCTTGCGGCTCTGCTCCACGGCGGAGAAGCCCACCTTGTCGGGGATGGTTCCCTCGGGCAGCTTCCAGATTTTCTCGGTCATGGCCCGGTGTTTTGGGTTGGTGACCACCATGTCGGCGGGCAGGCGGTGGGCAAAGGTGCCCACTTCCCGAGCCGAGCCACAGGCCGAGGGCTGGCCGGTCAGCGAGAAGGGGCTGTTGCCCGGCTCGCTGATTTTGCCGGTCAGCAGGTGAATGTTGTAGATCATGTTGTTCGCCCAGACACCGCGGGTGTGCTGGTTGAAGCCCATGGTCCAGCAGGACATGACCTTGATGTCCGGGTCCGCATAGATTTTTGCCAGCCGTTCCAGGCGGGCCTTGGGGACGCCGGTTTCCTTGGCGGCCCGTTCCAGGGTGTAGGGTTTGACGAATTCGGCAAACTCCTCGAAGGTGATATCGCTCCAGGTGTTGGCTTTGTCGGCGCCTTTGGCCCGCTGTTGGCGGGGATCTTCGGCGCGCAGGCCGTACCCGATATCGTCCTGGCCTTTCACAAAGCGGGTGTATTTGTTGACGAACTCGTGATTGACCTTGTCATTCTCGATCAGGTAGTTCGCGATGTAGTTGAGAATGATCAGGTCGGTGTGAGGCTTGAAAATTATGGGCAGATCCGCCAGATCGAAACTGCGGGTTTCGTAGGGGGACATGGCGACCACCTGGACATGCTCGTAGGAGAGCTTGCGGTCGGTGACCCGGCTCCACAGCACCGGGTGCATTTCCGCCATGTTCGATCCCCACAACACGAACGCATCGGCGTGCTCGATGTCGTCATAGCAGCCCATGGGCTCGTCGATGCCGAAGGTGCGCATGAAGCCGCCCACCGCCGAGGCCATGCAGTGGCGCGCGTTGGGGTCGAGGTTGTTGCTGCGCAGCCCGCCCTTGAACAGCTTGCTGGCCGCGTAGGCTTCCCAGACGGTCCACTGCCCGGACCCAAACAGGCCGACGCTCTCCGGGCCATGTTCGCGAATCGACTGCTTCAACTTGTCGGCGAGCAGGTCCATGGCCTGGTCCCAGGAGATTTCCTGGAAGTCGCCGTTCTTGTCGTACTGGCCGTTGCGCATCCGCAGCAGCGGTTTGTGTAACCGGTCCGGCCCGTACAGGATTTTCGACAGAAAGTAGCCCTTCACACAGTTCAAGCCCCGGTTCACCTCGGCTTTGACGTCGCCATGGGTGGCCACGACCCGGTTGTCCCGGGTGGCGACCATGACGCCACAGCCGGTGCCACAGAACCGGCAGGGGGCCTTACTCCATTTCAGGTTGGTCAGCTCGCGGTTGGTGACCAGGTTACTGGCGCTGGCGGGCAGCGGCATACCGATGGCCGCGGCGGCTACCGCAGCGGCGTTGGCCTTGGCGAATTGGCGGCGGGTCAGATTCATTGCGGTTGTTCCTCCGGCGGAATCACTTCGTGGTAGACCAGTGCGGCGTTGACAACGCCGGGGTGCGCGCTGGTCTGGTCAATCACATCCAGAATCGCTTGTGCTTCGGTGCTCTCAAGCACCAATACCAACTTTCCCTGATCACTTTGGGCGTGTATTTCGGCGCATTTGAGGGTCTCGTCCGGCCAGTGCTGGGGCAGCTCGCGCAGCCACTGTTCGGTAGTGGTCAGTGCCTCGGGCTGGGTGTGCACGATCACACTGGCAACGTGCCACTCAACCGGCAGCGTCGTGACGGGTATCTGTTGATGGTCGGGCTCATGGTGCATGACGGCCATGAGAAGCCTCCTGGTGGTGGTTCAAAGTGGGTGGCGTTGAGAGCGCTGCGGGAATCAACCCGCTCCGGGAGGCCCGGCCAGGAGCTGGTACATCCAGATGGTGAAACCG
>NZ_DFTP01000046.1:17082-39881 GCF_002381585.1 Marinimicrobium sp. UBA4209 | reverse complement strand
GTACATCCAGATGGTGAAACCGTAGGCGCCGACCAGGGCAACGGTGAGTATCGGGAACAGGAAAACCACGATGAAGGCGAACATTCGCCACTCGCGACGTTTCTCCTGCGAGTTGTCTACTTCGGATGGGTGCGTGTCGACTGACATGGCGACTCCGTGCTTCGATCTCGTTATTCAAGGCTGACTACCTACAGGGTAGTACATATTTCGGAAAGTGCTTTGATACAGGTCAATACCCAGGTTCCCCGTGATGATTTAGACGAATTGGCAATGTTGGTTTGATGTTTTTATGAGCAAATACTGCAAAAAGGTTGGCGCATTGCACTGTGAAGTCGTTGTGCGATCTGTTCCGGTTCAGTCCAGAGGTTGACTCCCGTAGCGAGTCCCTCCGCGGGTGTGTGCTTCTAATAAAGACGGGGAGCCAGCTCAAACGTTTCGATGGCCCCGCGTTACTGCAGGGTGACAAAGGCGCGGGGTTGCTGGCGGAGGTCCAGGGCGATATCGTCGGTCAGGTGCCATTGAAAAATATTGAGCTTGGCGGCGGCCATGCCGTCGTGGTACTAGTGAATCCCTTCACGTTATGGGTTCACGGCGTGCCTCACATCAAGTGCGCGGGCAAAGGCAACTGGGGGCGCAGCACGGAAGTGCTATCGTATCTTCAGAGCGCCCCGCGCACCTGCTCGGTGTGCGATCTGGTGGTGGACTGTAAAGTAGAAGTCGGCGCGCTCTATGGCTTGGGTGGCGCCATCGGCATCCTGTTGTTGGCAGCCTGGTTTGCGCCGGCACAGTCCCTGGCCCGGTTGGATCAGGAGCGGGAGCGGATGGAGGCCAGCGTGGAGCCCCAAGTGCGGGATGGGGTATCCTGACGGAGTATTGTTACGAACCGTCCGAAGAGGCCTAAGGGTGAACACTCAACTCAAAGCACTGGAACTGGCCCGCGAAGGGGATTGGCACGGCGCTCACGACCTGGTTCAGGCCCAGGATGACCCCCTCTCCTGCCTGATTCACGGCTACCTGCACCGCGAAGAGGGCGATCTGGGCAACGCGGGGTACTGGTATCGTCGCGCGGGCGAGACCTTGCCGGACAACACCCTGGAGGAAGAGTGGCAACGACTGCGGCAGCGCGCCGCTGGCTGACCGGCCATTGCGCGACCGGAGGTTGGCACAACAATCGTTGTAATTGGCCCTCATAAGCGGCAGCCCCTGCTACCATGAGCTATCTTGATGAGGTATCGGGCCGGAGGCCCTTGACCGAGGTACTCATGTTATCTGCCGACATCCTCAGGCGACACCAGACTTCATGGTTGGGGCCTGCCCCCGACTCAACCGACCGGCCGACGTTGATTCTTGCTCACGGTTTTGGCTGTGATCAGCAAATCTGGGCGCCGGTGGCGGACGCCCTGGCCCGGGAGTATCCGGTGGTGCTGTTTGACCACATCGGTTGCGGCCGCTCCGACCGAAGCGCATTCGACGCTGAGCGTTACGCCGACCTCTCGGCTTACGCCGAGGATCTGATTGAGCTAGTGCAGGCCCTCGGCCTGGAGCGGCGGCCTATTCTGGTCGGGCACTCGATCAGCGGTACCATTGGCTGGCTGGCGTCGATCGCCGAGCCGGAGCTGTTTCGCCAGATTATTGCCATTGGCCCTTCACCCCGCTACATCAATGATCCGCCGGACTACCACGGCGGTTTCGAGCGCGAGGACGTGCAGGAGCTGCTGGACCTGATGGAGCGCAACCACTTCGAGTGGGCCGGTTATCTGGCGCCGATCGTCATGGCCAACGGCGACCGCCCCGCCCTCGCCGAGCAGTTGCGTGAGAGTTTTCTCAATGCCGACCCTGCCATGTCCCGCCGTTTTGCGGAAACCACTTTTTTCAGCGATGTCCGCGACCGTTTGTCCCAAGTTCAGGTGCCCACGCTCGTGCTGTACTGCGAGCAGGACGTGATTGTCCCGCCCGCGGTGATCGAATACCTCGAGTGGGCTCTGCTCAAAGGAAGCATCCGGCGGCTCGACGCCACGGGACACTACCCTCAGATCAGCAACCCTGAAGCGGTGGCCCGTGCCGTGATTGAGGGCACCCAGGATGCAGCCTGACATAGACCGCCTGCCGGGGGGCCTTATCGTTCTCGATGAGGCCAATATCGTGACCGCAGTCAATCGTACGCTCTGTGATTGGCTGGGCCGACCAGAGACGGCGCTGGTGGGGCATGCGCCAGAGAGCTGGATGACCGGCGGTTCCAGAATCTACTATCTGGGGCATGTATTGCCGGCGCTGCGTCTGCACGGCCACGCCGAGGAAATGATCCTGACCTTTACCAACGCTTCCGGGCAACCGCTACCGGTGCTGCTCAGTGCATCCTCGGTGGCCGGAGATGAACCGGGGTATCAGTTACTGCTGTTACCCATGCAGCGACGCAACCTGGTCGAGGAACAACTGCAACAGGCGCGCAAAGCGGCGGAGCAGGCGACGGAAGAAAAGGCCCAGGCCCTGGAACAGGTGCAGGCGCTCGCCCGCGAACTGGAGCAGCGCCAGGAACAGCTTTCCGAGGTCAACGCAAAACTGGAGTTGATGGCAACACAAGACCCGCTCACCGGCCTGGCCAATCGCCGGGTTTACGACCGGCAGGTAGAAGCGCAGCTGGCTCTGTTCCACCGCACGCGCACACCCTTTGCGCTCGTTCTCACGGACATTGATCTCTTTAAACGAATCAACGACCGCTTTGGTCACGACGCGGGCGATCGGGTACTCAAGGATGTTGCTCAGTGCCTGCATCAGGGGCTGAGGGAAATTGATACGCTGGTGCGCATGGGCGGTGAGGAGTTTGCGCTTATTCTCCCGAGCACTACCGCGGAACAGGCGATCAGGGTCGCCGAACGCAAGCGCGAACTGGTGGCGCAGTATGGCGGTCGTTATGGTGAAGTCACCATGAGTTTCGGTATTACCGAAGCCTGCCCGGACGACACCAAAAGCCTGCTCTATGGGCGCGCCGACCGGGCGCTTTACGATGCCAAGCATCAGGGGCGAAATCGGGTGTGTGTGGGCCGAACCGAGTCAGCCGGGCAGTAGTACCAGTCATTCCTCCTTGTCACCGGACCGCCAGCCCCAGCTATACAGCGCCGCCGAAACTCGGCGATATGGCCGCCTCAGGGAGCCAAGGTTAACATTAATACAACAGTTATTTTATTTTTGTTAATAAGTTAAAATAATGGCTGCACTTATTTTAGGGTAATCCCAATGAAAAGAGGCATAACCGGCCACAAAGTCCTCAGTATCGCGGGCGGCGTGCCCTGCCAGGCTTTTGTCCCCGCGCCTTTGCCGCCTAGCCCCCCGCTGGAGGTCGACAACAAGCTGCAAGGCCGTATCAACCAGGCCATGCTGGCACTGGGACGCCTGGATGCCATCAGCACCCTTTTGCCGGATGCTTCTCTGTTTCTGTACAGCTACGTCCGCAAAGAGGCCGTCATGTCCTCCCAGATCGAAGGCACCCAGTCCTCCCTGAGCGATCTGATGCTTTACGAGATGGAAGGCCAGCCCGGTGTGCCCATGGATGATGTGCAAGAGGTGTCCTGCTACGTCAATGCGCTCAACCTGGGCATTGAGCGCATCCGGGCGGGCCACCCGGTCGCTCATCGGCTGATTATGGAGGTCCACGAAGCGCTGATGACCTCCGGCCGTGGGATCAGCCGAGGGCCCGGTCAGTTCCGCCAAAACCAGGTATGGCTGGGCGGTCACCGGCCCGATGAGGCGGTATTTGTGCCGCCTCCGGCAACTCACATTGCCGACTGTTGGTCGGAGCTGGAGCGCTTCATCAACGATCAGCCCGAGGCAACTGACCCGCTGATCAAGGCGGCGCTGGCCCATGTTCAGTTCGAAACCATCCACCCCTTCCTGGACGGCAATGGCCGCCTGGGCAGGCTCCTTATTGTTCTGATTCTGGCAGAAGCCAAGGTCTTACATGAACCGCTGCTGTACCTGTCCGTTTTTTTCAAAAAACACCGGCAAACCTATTACGAGCGCTTGCAGCAAGTGCGGGAAACCGGGGATTGGGAAGCGTGGCTGTTGTTCTTTGTGGATGCGGTCGCCGATACCGCCACCCATGCCGTTACCATGGCTCAGAAACTTAACCAACTCCGCGCCTACGACCGGGAGCGACTGGGCGAGCTGGGTCGATTGGCCGCCTCTGCCCAGCAAGTGCTGGATGCGCTTTTTGAAACACCGATTGCCAGCGTCAACAAGCTGGTGGCCAGAACCGGCCTGACCCATGCCACCGTGAACAAAGCGCTGGCTGCGCTGGAACAACGCTGCGGTATCGTCAGCGAAATCACTGGTCAAAAGCGCAATCGGGTCTACGCCTACAGCGCCTATATACAGATTTTGAACCAGGAGTTTCCATGACACAAAAGCCAGGGCGCCAAGCAAAGGACCACGCTGTAAACTTGGCTGGTGATCATCCATAACAAGAGGTAAATAATGGCGACGCAATCGAATTTCACCAACGACGAAACTCTGAGAGCCACCCTGGAGAGTATCAACCCCTTTGAGCGTAACCCCGGCTGGCTAAGCGGACTTACCGACCTCCTGACGTTTGTGCAGAGCGCCGATCTGGAAACCCGAAAGACACGTGGGTTTCAGCAGGTGCTTTGGGACGAAAACCGGGTAAGCGGCGTCGGTATGGGCACGGTGGATGTCAGCGCAGCCTTGGAAGCGCCTGAGTTTCGTGAGTGGGTCGCGGAGCAGTCGGTTCGCCCCGTGCCCGAAGATTCCGAGGCGCGGCTTGCCTTCTTTCAGGCCTTTCATGATGGCCTGGTCTCACGGATGAAAACGTATTGCAAGCGGGTGGCTCGGGTGAAGATTTTCCGGGTGTTGGCCGCGTTCTACCCCCGCTATTTTACTACCATCACCTACCGGCGTATGGCGCTGGAGTGCCACCGGGCCTGGTTCGGTAAGCAGAAAAAGCCAGGAGAAATCAAACGTCAGATCGACTTGATGGAGCGATTGCACGACCTGCTGGGGCCAACCGACGACAGCCCCCGCGCACTGGCCGAGCGTATGACCTTGCCCTGGATGGTGTATCAGGCGCATGTGCAAAGCGCCAGCACAGAGGCGGAGGCGGAAACCACCACGGATCAGGGTGATATTACCTTGAAGCCCTTGCCGGCGCTGCAACGTCGTAAAGGCTTTACCAG
This sequence comes from Marinimicrobium sp. UBA4209, assembly GCF_002381585.1. NCBI lineage: Bacteria > Pseudomonadati > Pseudomonadota > Gammaproteobacteria > Cellvibrionales > Cellvibrionaceae > Marinimicrobium > Marinimicrobium sp. UBA4209. The sequence continues at coordinate 34,695 of NZ_DFTP01000046.1, read as the reverse complement.
CATTCGGGGCGGTCTGGCCTCTATCATCAGTGCATTGAGTTTTGTGGTGGATGGCGTTAGCCGTGAAGAGCTCATGGACTACCTGCGCTCGGAGTTGCCGGACTATCGAGACAGCAGCCTGCGTACTCTGATCACCATTCTCAAAAATGAATTTTATGTTATTCAAGAACAGGACGGCATTTTTACCCAGACCGCGCGCGGCGAACTGTTCTTGGAAACCCAAGACCCGCAAGAGCTGATCCCGCTGTTTATCACCCGCACCCTGGGGGTAGACCACGTTCTGTGTGCGCTGAATGAACGGGAGTACAGCCAACCCGAGTTGGTTGAGTTGCTACAGAAGGTCAACCCCGGCTGGACGACCAGCTATGCGCCGGCGGCGATGCTCAAGTGGTTACGGGATTTTGAGTTGCTGGAACAGCAGGCCAATGGCCAATATCGACTGACGGACATCGGGCGAGACTGGGTTGAGCAGATTCATTGGCAGCCTGAGTTTCTGGAGGCGCGACCGATAGAGGAAGAGCCCGAGCCCAGAAAGAGCAGCGGCGAAACGTTATCGGTGGCTACGGTCGACCAGGCCCGCTTGATTCAATCTGTCGTGGAAGATACCGCGTTCCCGGAGCGGCTGGTGAGCCAGCTACACCTCGGCCTGTGGTCGCACCCCCGCCGACACTTTGCCATTCTGGCTGGACTGTCCGGTTCTGGGAAAACCATGCTCGCGCAGCGCTATGGTGCGGCGTTGGTCCAGCAGTTCGGGGCCGACCCGGCTCGCCGTGTGTTCGTGCAGGCGGTGCAGCCCGGCTGGTATGACCCTTCACCGCTGTTTGGTTACATCAATCCGCTGGTGCCGGAGAAATATGAAAGATCCGGTCTACTGGAATTTTTGTTACAGGCGGCCAATCATCCGGAGCATCCTTTTGTAGTGATTCTGGACGAGATGAACCTGTCTCACCCGGAACAGTATTTTGCGCCGGTGTTGTCGGCGATGGAGTCGGGAGATCAGCTGCGCCTCCACGACGAAGCCGACACCTTTGATGGCGTCCCCAAGGCAATCCCGTTCCCGGCCAACGTGGCGTTTATTGGCACGGTCAATATGGATGAAACCACTCATGGGCTATCGGACAAGGTACTGGACCGCGCGTTTACGCTGGAGTTCTGGGATATTGATCTGGCGGACTATCCACGTTGGGATCATTTCGACTTGACGACGGACCAATTAACGGAAGTCCGTCAGTGTCTGTCGGGTCTGCTTAATGCCCTGGCACCGGAACGCCTGCACTTTGGCTGGCGCTCGGTTGAGGATGTCCTGTCCTATCTGAAGTTGGCCAAAGCGGCACCGAATTTCAGCTTACGGGAAGCGTTGGATGATGTGGTGTACGCTCGCATTCTGCCCAAGCTGCGTGGCTCGGAGAGTGAACGACTGCAAGCGGCGCTAACGCAGGCGACGAAGATACTGGATCAGCACGGATTGGTGCGTTGTAAGGTTAAGGTCCAATCGTTGCAGACGGATCTGGTCGATACCGGCATGATGCGGTTCTGGCGCTGATTATGGAGTTGAAGGTTTATCGGTATCGGGGAGGCGAATATCAAGAGCTTGGTGTTCTGTCCCCGCGCGCGACCTTGGCTGGCCTGCAAGAGACCAGCGAATACCGGATTGCTTGCCCCGAAGGGCAGGCCCGGCTTTTTGTGGATGATGGGCCTCTGGAGAGGGATGGGTCGGGTATCTACTGGTGTTGGTCACCAGGCTACTATGCCGGCGAAGTGATGTTTGAACTGGAGTGGCCCCACCGTAGTGAGCCACTGCGCTATGTTGCCGATATAGAGCCGGCGTCTCACAAAACCGGCCGCGAGCAGTATGTAGAGTATTTGGCGCAGATCGTCGATTACGCCCCCGATCTTGTACTGGGCACCGAACCCGCTCAACATGGTCTCGGTGGAGCATCGGGCTCAGAGCTGTCACTGTGGCTTCGCTACGCGCGTCTGAGACAGTTCATCGATCGGTACCAGCGCGGCTTACAGCTTATTATCGAGCGTCCGATCATTCGGACCAGGAGCCGCCGTGAACAACTCGCCCTGCCTCAGGTTCGGCGGATAGACGGCACGACCATGCGTCAGCTCGCACAATCTCCACAAATGATGGCCGCACTGTCGGACGAATCGGTGGCACCAAGTGACGTGCATGAGCAGCGGTTGGATGTGCCGTTTCATGAGCCGACGTTCGATAACCCGGCTAACCGCTTGATTACTCGTCAACTGGGCGAGGTCCGCCGTCTGACGAAGCGATTGATCTACGATCTTATCGACTTTACCGAACAGGTCTCTGAAACTGTCACCGAGCTGACACCGCGTCTGCCTCGACGCCTAGAGTATTTGCGCCGGGCGGAAAGACAGTTCACCCGACTTTCCCGCCGTGCGCCTTTCAGCGAAGTGAGTACCCGCCAGTCCAGCGCCGCCGAACTGAATGCGGTTTCCGGCAATCCACACTACAGCATGACTCGTCGTCTGGGCGTTCGTTTATTGCGCCAAGGCCTGTCAGCGTTGGCCGACGATGAGCAACACTACCTGGCTCCTACCTGGGAGATCTACGAGGCCTGGTGCTTTGTCGCTTTGGCTCAGCAGCTCGAAACGCAGTTTCCGGATTACGACTGGCGCTTGCGCCAAAACCCGAGAGCCGCTGACCGCGCCCTGATGGGGCGTCGCGGCGAACAGTCGATCACTTTGTACTCGCAGCTCGTGTGCCCTTCGATGGAAAGAACTAACGCTTACGGCTATAGCTCCATCAGCCGGGAACGTCGTCCCGATTTGGTTCTAGAATTCGGTGATTCAAAGGGTAAGCGGTTTATCTGCCTGGACAGCAAGTATTCCGCAAGCAAAGCCAGAATTCTGGATGCGATGGCTTCCGCCCACATCTACCGGGATTCTCTCAGACAGGATGGCCAACCACCGGAACGATCATTTATTCTGGTGCCAACCAGCCGAGCGGTTAGCCTATTGGCCGACGAAGGCTACCAAGCTTGTAATGGGGTGGGGTGCGTGGCGATGTCTTCTGAAGAGGAGGCGGAGCATTTGTTGGCGAGGCTACTGAATTAATTTCTAGTCTCGAGAAGAATATACTTTCGATCACCGCGAGCTACGAAGCCTGGCCCTCTTTCGGCAATTGTCACAGTAGAACAAAGCAGGTGTCCGGATATTACTTGCATCTTGACGTCAAGGTGACGCTGGATGACAATTATCTACTGAGCATTTATGTAAAGGTGTTGATAAACAATGAACATGCTGGCAGGTCTAATTGGGTATATGTCGTTTATCGTTGCCATTTCGACAGTTTGTATTGTCGGTTTATATAAAGGCGATAACCTTGAAACTTGGGCTCGAAAGAAATTTTTTCGATAGGGGTGAATGGGAGTCTTTCAGAGGCTAAATCGGGAAGGTGGAGGTTTTAAATACCATATTGATCAACCCTTTGGTTTGAGAACGCCATTTTGAACAAAAAAATCCTCCAAAGAGGTTCCGGGTATGCTAGGGCAGAAATTTGAGTTGTATGGCCTCATCCCTTCCACAATAAATCGCTTGATTAACTCCTCGGGTGAAAGTTCCAGCGACGCCGCCACAGACTCCAGGTGAGTGGGCAGCGTTTCTCTATCAGAGAATGAAATTTCGTAGGTTTTCACCTTTCCTCCTGCGGAATAATAGTGATGGATCTCATCTAAGCTAGAGTATATGCATCATCTATGGTGGCTCAAGTAGGGAGTGAACATGAACCGAAACGAAGCAGAGACAAGTGACAACGAGGAGCGACGTCGTGTTGAGCGGCTGGCTATACATATCTTGGGCGGTGATGATATTTCGAACCGCTGGATGAATGCGCCTTGCAAGGCCTTGGATGGTTTAGCACCCACAGAGGCTCTGAAGGACACCGAGGGCGTTAAAGCGGTGGAGGAACTACTGTATAGGATTGACGCTGGATTTTCCGCTTAAGGTGCGCCGGCAATACCCTTATTGGTTAGGGTGCCAGTTTTGCCCAGTTTGATTCACCCCCCTTGCGACCCATTTGGTAACTTATCTGGTATTGAGAGGCGTACCAAACTCCGATTTGCTCACCATGTTACTCACCGTTTATTTGAAACGGCCTGAAACAGGGTGAAATGGCTTGAAACCAATATATTGTTATAAATCAGTATGTTGCATGAAAAAAGGAAGGGAAAGTCGACCAAGGGAAAGCAAAAAATGGTCATTCAATATTCTGGATCTGCTCCCGCATCTGCTCAATCAATACCTTAAGCTCCACCGCCGATTGAGTGGTGTCTGCTACGATGGCTTTTGATGAAAGCGTATTCGCCTCGCGGTTCAGCTCCTGCATCAGGAAATCCAGCCGGCGGCCCAGGGAGTTTTTCTGGGTCAGGGTGTGCTTCACCTCGGCGACGTGGGTGTCTAGGCGATCCAGCTCTTCGTCCACGTCGGCTTTCTGTGCCAGCAGGGTGATCTCCTGCTCCAGACGCTCCGGGTCCAGGTCGACCTTCAGTGCTTCGATTTTGCTCTGCAGCTTCTCGCGCTGGGCGGTCAGTATTTCCGGTAACCGCTCGCGCAGTTTCACCACCTCGGCGCTGATGCTGTCCAACCGCTGGTGAATGAACTGCACCAGCTCGCCACCTTCGCGGGTGCGATGTTCCAGCAGTTGTTTCAGGGTCTGGTCAAACAGCGCCAGGGCGGCTTCAATCAGGGTCTCGCGATTGAGTTCGGCCTGTTGCAAGACGCCGGGCCAGCGCAACACTTCCAGCGGGTTGATCGGTGCGGCATCGTGCAGCTCGTTGCCGATGGTGTGCGCCGCTTCGGCGAGCTGGCGGACTCTGGGCAGGTTGATGCCCAGAGCCTGGTCGGCGCCCTCTTCCTTCTGCACGGTCAGGCTCATTTCCAGCTTGCCCCGGTGCAGGCTCTTGCGGATGCGCTCGCGCAGATGGGGCTCGATTTCGCGCAGATCGTCGGGCAGGCGGAAGGCCGGCTCCAGGTAGCGGTGGTTGACGCTGCGGATCTCCCAGGTGAGTGTGCCCCAGTCATATTGCTGCGATGTGCGGGCAAAACCGGTCATACTGCGTGGCATGGGCGATCCTCTGTCTGAATGCGGCGGTGACACTGTGGGGGCGGAGCTGGTAGGCTTCGCTCCCATTAAACCGGCGATGTTACCACAGACGACTTTTTCAAACCCTTTGACAGTACAGGATTCCGATCATGACCGAGACGACCGTTCAGCGCCCCAGTGGCCGCCAGCCCGACCAGTTGCGCGATGTGCGCCTGACCCGCCGTTACACCAAGCACGCGGAGGGTTCGGTGCTGGTGGAATTTGGGGACACCAAGGTGATCTGCACCGCGAGCGTGGTCGAGGGCGTGCCGCCCTTTCTGCGCGGCAAGGGCCAGGGCTGGCTGACCGCCGAGTACGGCATGCTGCCCCGCTCCACCGGCTCGCGGATGAATCGCGAAGCGGCCCGTGGCAAACAAGGGGGGCGCACGGTGGAAATCCAGCGTCTGATCGGCCGCTCCCTGCGTGCGGCGATTGATCTCGACGCGCTGGGCGAGAACACCATCCAGCTCGACTGCGATGTGATTCAGGCCGATGGCGGCACCCGTACCGCCTCCATTACCGGTGCCTGGGTGGCGTTGGCCGATGCGGTCGCGTTTCTGCAGGAGAAGGGGTTGGTGAAGGACAGTCCGCTCAAGCGCGCCATTGCCTCGGTGTCCGTTGGCATCTATCAGGGCGTGCCGGTGCTGGATCTGGATTACCCAGAGGATTCCAGTGCGGATACCGACATGAACGTGGTCATGGGTGATGACGGTGGCATCATCGAAATCCAGGGCACCGCCGAAGCCGAGCCGTTTACCGAGGCCGAGTTCGGAGCCATGATGGCGTTGGCCAAGAAAGGGATTGGGGAGTTGAATCGGTTGCAGCAGGCGGCGTTGGCGGAGTAACCCGGACCGGATTGCGATGGATGCAACCGAGGGTTGCGTAGGGCGGATAAGCGAAGGCGCATCCGCCGTTACCCCATCCGCCGCTACCCCACCCGACCGATCAAAGCTCGATATCGTAGTCCACAATCACCGGCAGGTGGCTGGAAAACTGCTGAATCTTGTAAATGGCCGCATGTTCGACCCGTTGGCCAATGGGCGCTGACACGATCTGCATATCGGTGCGCCAGCCCTCACCGTCATTGATCTTGCCGCTGGGCCACCAACTGTATTCGTCCGGGTCCTTGTTGGCCTTGCGAAAGGCATCCACATAGCCGATCTGGTTGAACACCTGGCTCAGCCACTGCCGCTCGTGGGGCAGAAAGCCGGATTCGTGCTCATTTTTCTCCGGGTTGGTCACATCCCGGGGAGTGTGGGCCATGGCCCAGTTACCGCAGAAGATGAACTCGCGGCGCTTGCGGGTAATCTTGTCCAGATGGGCCTGCAGATCGTCGAAGAACTTGATCTTCACTTCCTGGGATTCCATTTCCGAGGTAGCACTGGGCGCCAGCATTGAGCCAATGCTCAGCTGCTCGTAGTCAATCTGCAGGTAACGACCTTCCATATCCACGCCGGACGAGAACCCCAGGCCAAAAATCAGGGCCTTGGGCTGCTTGCGGGTGTAGATGGCCACGCCATTGTAGTGCGGTGTCCCGGAGTCGAAGAAGTAGCTGAAATAACCGTCCAGTTGAAATACCGGCTTGTCTTCCAGTTCATATTCCAGTGCGCGCAGATCCTGCAGACAGATGACGTCTGCATCCTGGCTGTCCAGCCAGTCAAACAGACCGCGCTGAGCCGCCTGGAAAACACCATCGACGCTAAGACTGATAACTCTCATATTAGCCCCTTGTTAACGGACTGTGTATGATACCCGAGCTTGTTATCTTTGTGTTAATTAGTGACAGAAAAACCCCGGAATTTCGCCGTTTGGAGGCCATTTCCGCACTTTAGTTCGGGACGGATTGCCGGCTGGGCAATGCGGGCGTGGGCGCGACGGTTATAATTGGGGTCACAAGAGTGACCGTTGGTTGATGCCGGGCCCTACCGGTTTAGCCGATACTTTTAATCTAGCGTATTTATGAGAGTTTTGCATGGAGAACTACCAGCGCGACTTTATCGAGTTGGCGATTGAGCACCAGGCCCTGGGTTTTGGCGAGTTTACCCTGAAATCCGGCCGGGTCAGTCCGTATTTTTTCAACGCTGGCAAGTTCCAGACCGGCCAGGCGCTGGCCAGGCTGGGGCGGTGTTATGCAGCGGCCTTGATGGCTTCCGGGGTGGAGGTGGATCTGATTTTCGGCCCGGCCTATAAGGGGATTCCCCTGGCCACCACCACGGCCGTGGCCCTGGCCGACCAGCATGGTCGGGATCTGCCCTACGCGTTCAACCGCAAAGAGGCCAAGGACCACGGCGAGGGCGGCTCTCTGGTGGGCGCGCCGCTGGACGGTCGGGTACTCATTGTGGACGATGTGATTACTGCGGGAACCGCCGTGGGTGAGTCCATGGAACTGATTCGTTCGGCGGGCGCTGAACCGGCGGGGGTGTTGATTGGTCTTAACCGTCAGGAGCGCGGCAAGGGCTCCCTGTCGGCGATCCAGGAGGTGGAGCAGCAGTACGGCATTCCGGTGGTCAGTATTGTCAATCTGGACGATGTGGTGGCCTATCTGAAAGCGGACAAGGCCCGCCCAGAGGTAGTGGCGGCCATTGAAGCCTATCGCGCCGAGTACGGCGTGTAATCAGAATCCGCGCCCAAGCGCGATGGAGCAACGAGGGCGTTATGCGTAAATCAGTGTTGTGGTTCTCGGTATCCTGCCTCCTGGGCCTGGCGTCGCTGGCCCAGGCGCAGGATAAAGTGTACTACCGATACACCAACGATGAAGGCGTGCAGGTGCTGGAAGATCGCATCCCTCCGAAGTACGTCCCGAAAGGTTACGAAGTCGTGTCCATGTATGGGGAGGTGCTCAGAACCGTGCCTCCAGCGCCCAGCGACGAAGAGTTGGAAACCGAAGCACGCGAACGGCAGGCTCGACAGGAACGTGAGGCCTACGAGCAGGAACTGAAGCGTCGGTACAGCACGGTCAAGGATATCGAGGATGCAAAGCGGCGCAGTCTGGCGGAGCTGCAGGGTAATATCAGTATTCTGGAGAGTAACCTGAGCAATGTGCGCTTGCAGATTCGGGACCTGGAGAGTCGGGCCGCGCGTCTGGAGCGCAGCGGCCAGGAGGTGCCCGAGTCGGTACTGGTCAATCTGGGGACGTTGAAAACCGAAGTTCAGGAAATACAGGCGCAGATCCGCCATCGCCAGGAGGAGTACGACGAGGTGGCGGACAAGTTTGATCAGGACATTGAGGCGTTCGCCGAGATACGGGCGGCCGAGGGCCGCCGCTGAACCCCCGAGGTGCGAATCAGGCCGGAACCTGTTCGCGCATCAGGCCGCTCACCAATACCGGCCACTGTTCCGCCCAGTGCTCGGTCGGTGGGCGCCGGAACTGACTGCGCACAAACTGGGTGATCCGCCCATCGGCGCAGGCCATCAACAGATTGGCGGCGGCCGACAAGGGCAAATTGGGCCGTAACCCCTCTCGCAATTCCGCTTCTCTCAACACCTGCTTCAACTGGGTTTCCACCCGCTCAAAAAGCTGGGCGACGCGCAGCCGAAGCCGTTCGGTTTCTCCGGTCAGGGCGTCGCCGGTGAGCAACCGGGTGATGCCGGGGTTGCGTTCGGTGAAGGTCAGCAGCAGTAGCAGAATCTTTTCGCACCGGCGCAAAGCGGCCGGCTCCTCCGACAGGATCAGGGAGATGCGGGTGAAAATCGTGTCTTCGATAAACTCGATCAACCCTTCAAACATCTTGGACTTGCTGGGGAAGTGGCGGTACAGCGCCGCTTCCGAGACGCCCACTTCCCGAGCCAGGGCGGCCGTGGTGATACGGGCACCGGGGCTGGCTTCCAGCATGTGAGCCAGAGATTCCAGAATCTGTTGGCGGCGGGAGGATTTGGCGGTGGGCTTGCTCATGGCGGTCCATAGGTTGTCAGGGGTGAATCCTTCGGCGCGGCCTCAGGACGTTTCAGGCGACGGGGATATCCTAGCACAGGATGCGGGGCTTGCCCCATCGCCTCCGGTTTTCAATGATCAGTGCGGCTTTCGGGCGCGTTATTGAGCGGCTTGCTGCGCCTTGTTGGTGATCAGCGTGCCGACGCCAGCGTCGGTGAAGATCTCCAGCAGAACCGCGTGGGCAACCCGTCCATCAATGATGTGGGCACTGTTCACGCCGCTTTTCACCGCATCCAGCGCACAGCCGATTTTGGGCAGCATGCCGCCGTAAATGGTCCCGTCAGCGATCAGGCTGTCCACCTGCTGCGTGGTCAGCCCGGTCAAGACCTCGCCACTCTTGTCCTGCAGACCGGCCACGTTGGTCAGCAGCATCAGCTTCTCGGCCTGCAATACCTCGGCAATTTTGCCGGCCACCAGGTCAGCGTTAATATTGTAGGACGCGCCGTCATCGCCCACCCCGATCGGGGCAATCACCGGAATGAAGTCGCTGTTGATCAGCATGTCGATCACCGAGGTGTTGATACTGGCGACCTCGCCTACGTGACCGATGTCGATGATCTCCGGTGCCTGCATATCCGGCGTCTGGCGCTTGGCCGAAAGCTTTTTGGCCCGGATCAGTTGCCCGTCCTTGCCGGTAATGCCGATGGCGTGGCCGCCGTTGTGATTGATCAGACTGACGATCTGTTTGTTCACCGTGCCACCGAGCACCATTTCCACCACGTCCATGGTTTTGCTGTCAGTCACCCGCATGCCACCGACAAACTCGGATTCGATGTTGAGCTGCTTGAGCAGGTCGCCAATCTGGGGCCCGCCGCCATGGACCACGATGGGGTTCATGCCCACCAGTTTCATCAGCACGATATCCCGGGCAAAACTGTTCTGCAGTTCTTCGTCCACCATGGCGTTGCCGCCAAATTTGATCACAATGGTCTTGCCGGTAAAGCGCTGAATGTAGGGCAGCGCCTCGGTCAGTACCTGAGCCACGTTCATGGCCTGGGTGCGGTTCAGTGACATAGCGGGGTCCGTTGTTTAAAAGTACCTTGTTGAGGGTACGTTGGTTAAAAGTCGATCTGGAGCTGACTGTCGATTTTCAACAGCTCGCGTTTAAACAGTTGCTGAATTTTATTCAGCGCTTCCTCGGTTTCGCCTTCAAAGCGCAGGGTCAGGGCCGCGGAGGTGTTCGAGGCTCTGACCAACCCCCAGCCTTTGGCAAAGTCCACCCGCAGCCCGTCAATGGTGCTCGGCTTGCCGCTCTGGAAGTCGCCCTCGGCAATCAACCGGTCCACCAGGGCGAATTTCTGGTCGTCCTGCACCGGAATTTTCAGCTCCGGGGTGGAGGGCAGAATCGGAAAGGCGGCGAAGATATCGTCTATGGGTTGATCGCGCAAGGTGATGATTTCCAGCAGACGCGCCAGGGTGTATAAACCGTCATCGAACCCGTACCAGCGGTCCTTGATGAAAATGTGGCCGGAATACTCACCGCCGATCAGCGCCCCGGTTTCGATCATTTTCGATTTCATGTGGGAGTGGCCGGTTTTCCACATGATCGGCCGACCGCCATAACTGGTCACCAGCTGGTTCAGCTGGCGGGAGCACTTCACATCGAACAGCACATCGGCCCCGGGGTTGCGTCCGAGCACGTCGCGGGCAAAGAGCATCAACAGTTGATCCGGCCAGATGATCCGCCCCTGGGGGGTGACCACAATCAGGCGATCGCCGTCGCCATCGAGGGCCGCGCCGAGATCGGCACCGACTTCCTGTACCTTGGCAATAAGGTCCTGAAGGTTGGCTTCCTGAGTCGGGTCCGGGTCGTGATTGGGGAAGGTGCCGTCCAGGTCGCAGTACAGCGGTGTCACATCGCAGCCCAGCTCTTCGAACAGCCGGGGCGCCACCACACCGGGGACCGCGTTGCCCGCGTCGATCACCAGCGACACGGCACCGACCAGCGCGACGTCGGAGAAAATGCGTTCGATATAGTCGGTGATGATGTCGTGGCTGCGGGTCTCCCCTTCGCCCTGGTGGTAGTGCTGGCGCTGAATCCGCGAGCGTACATCCAGTACCGCATCATCGGCCAGGGTGACCCCGTTGATGATCATTTTGAAACCGTTGTAGCTACCGGGGTTATGGCTGGCGGTGACCATGACGCCGCTGCTGGTTTCGCTCAGGTGATGGGTGGCGAAGTACATCAGGGGGGTGGGTACTGTGCCCAGATCAATCACGTTGCAACCGGTGCTGGCAATCCCGCTGCGCAGGGCTTCGGCCAATACCGGGCTGTGCGTCCGGCCGTCCCGGGCGAGCACCATATCGGTTTCGCCGTGATCCAGCGCCTCGCTGCCCAGCGCCCGCCCGATATGCTCGGCCAGCTCCGGGGTGATTTCGGTATCGGCCAGGCCACGAATGTCGTAGGAGCGGAAAATCCCCTCGGGGATGGTCGGGCCTGACTGGCCCGCCTGGGTCGCGTCGGCGGCGGCCGTTTTGGTGGGTGCCTGGTCCAGGGCGAGAATGTCTTCGTCCTCGTCGCTGACATCCAGGTCCAGAATGTCCTGGTTCTGGTACAGCGTGTTGATCATGCCGATTTCTTCTTCGCCGTGCTCGTCTTGCGCGTCGGCGTTTTTGCCGCCCGAGCGCGCGGCGCCGGGCACCTGAATGGGACGGGCGCTCTGGCGCTGTCGGCGCTCAATCATATGGCCACTGAACCAGGCCAGCAGCAATCCGCCGATGGTGGTGGTGGACAGGACCAGCAGCCAGAGCGTCGGAAGCTCGCGGGTCTGGGCCACCAGCTCGGGCGAGGCCGTGAAGCTCAGGCGCCAGTGGCTATTGGGGATGGCGACGGAGTGCTTGGCGCCGCCTTCCCCCTGACCGCTCAGGTAGACCGCCAGGGGATTGCTGCCCGGAATCTGTTGGTGCAGCTCGGTGCGCCCCAGGCTTTTACTGGCGGCATCCAGTAGCGAGCGCCAGCCGGTGTCATTGAGTGTGACCAGGAGGGTTCCCTCCACAGGCTCGTCGGCGGACGGCGGAATGGGTTCAATGACATGCAACTGCCATTGTTGATCCACTTTGGCCAGCTCCGGGAGGTGATTGTCACGGCGCTCCGCCCGGCGGATCAGATCGAGCTCGGCAAATCGGATGGGGGCGGGGTGGTCGCGTTCGACCCGAGCGCTGCCCGCCGGAATCAGGCGCGCGGCAATGCTATGCTCAATGCGCGCGGCAATCGCTTCTGCCGCTGACTGTCGGACCTCCGTCGAGCCCTGAAGCGCCTCAGCGGTGGCCGGTTCTGCCGCCAGTGCCGCCACGCGTTGCCGCAGCTCCCGAATATAATCCTGCAGTGGCTGCGCACGTTGCTCGGCCTGAGCCTCCACTGCCGCCTCCAGGCGACGATCCTGAACATCTGTTACCAGAATGCCGTACAGCCAGTAACCCAGCAGGCCGTTCAGCACGAGTACCCCCAGCACCAGAGCGCCAATCAGCTTCTGGCGCGCCAGACGTGCCTGCTTTTGTCGTTGTTCCTTGGAAGTTCGGTTCGCCACGGTATCGGATTCCCGTTGTCGGTCTCTGGAATGGTTGTCGTCAGTCAGCGGGTATAGCGGCTGAGCTCAGCGATCAGGGCGCGGGCCAGCCGGGTTTTGCTCATCGGGCCCAGGGCCAGCTCACGCTCGGCATCGATCAGGGTGACCGCGTTGTCATCACTGTTGAAGCCCAGCCCCTCGCGGCTGATGTCATTGGCAATGATCGCATCCAGCCCCTTGCGCTCCCGTTTGCCGCGGGCGTATTCGAGCAGCTGTTCGCTCTCGGCGGCAAAGCCTATGGTGATGGGCCGGTTTTCTATCTGGGCAACGGCGGCAATAATGTCCGGGTTTTTGGTCAGCGTAATCTGCAGTGTGTCCTCATTGCCTTTTTTCATTTTCTGCGGCTGATAGTCGGCCGGGCGGTAATCCGCCACGGCGGCCGCACCGATAAACAGATCGCACTGAGGTGCCTGCGCCAGGCTGGCCTCAAGCATCTTGAGGGCGCTGGTCACGTCGATACGGGTGACGCGCTCGGGGGTCGGCAACCCGGTGGGGCCACTGATCAGTGTCACCCGGGCGCCTGCTTCAACAGCCGCTTCGGCTAAAGCGTAGCCCATTTTGCCAGAGCTGTGGTTGCTCAGGTAGCGCACCGGGTCGATGGCTTCCCGGGTGGGGCCGGCGGTGATCACCACGTGGCGACCCGCCAGCTGCCCGGTGGCAAACTGGGCCGCCATGGCCTCCGCCAGCGTGTCGGGTTCGAGCATCCGGCCGGGGCCGACTTCACCACAGGCCTGGCTGCCGTCGCCGGGCCCGAGCAAGTGAATACCGCGCCCTTTTAGGGTCTCCAGATTCGCCTGCGTCGCCGGATTCTGCCACATGCCCTGATTCATGGCCGGTGCCAGAACGATGGGCTCCCGGGTCGCCAGGCAGAGGGTGGTCAGCAGGTCATCGCCCCGCCCCTCGGCCAGGCGAGACATGAAGTTGGCGCTGGCTGGCGCCACCAGAATCCGGTCCGCCCAGCGGGCCAGCTCAATATGCCCCATGGCCGCCTCGGCCGCCGGATCGAGCAGATCGGTATGTACCGGGTTGCCCGACAGTGCCTGAAAGGTCAGCGGGGTCATGAACTCGCGCGCCGAAGCGGTCATTACCACGCGCACATCCGCGCCCCGCTCCTTGAGGCGGCGCACCAGTTCGGCACTCTTATAGGCGGCGATGCCGCCGGTGACACCTAACAGAATACGTTTGTTGGTCAGTGAGCTCATGGCGATCCGGTCTGTGGAGGTCTGACAGCTTGACTTGAACCGGCTAAGATACCATTCTCTAGCCCCGAATCACTAGGACGACGCGTTTCCAGCCGGTTTCAAGACCAGACGTTTCAAGACAGGGAGTCACATCATGTCCATTGCCCAATGGCCCGAGGCCGAACGCCCCCGGGAAAAACTGCTCAGCCGCGGCCCCGCCGCCCTCTCCGACGCCGAACTGCTGGCCATCTTTCTTCGTACCGGCTGCGCCGGCAAATCCGCTGTGGACCTGGCGCGGGAGCTCTTGGCCGAATTCGGTGGCCTGCGCCCGTTATTGGAGGCCTCGCAGGCCGCGTTCTGCCGGGGGCAGGGCCTGGGCAGCGCCAAGTTCGCCCAGTTACAGGCCGTACTGGAAATGGCGCGCCGCCATTTATCCGCCAGCCTGGAGGCGGGCGATTCCCTGACCAGCCCGGATCTGGTCCGCCAGTACCTCAGCGCCCAGCTTCGCCATCGCCCGCACGAGGTGTTCGCGGTGCTGTTTCTGGACAACCAGCACCGACTCCGGGCCTTTGATGAGTTGTTTCAGGGCACGATTGATGGCGCAAGTGTTTACCCGAGAGAGGTGGTAAAGCGAGCACTTACTCACAATGCGGCCGCGGTGATTCTGGCTCACAACCACCCCTCTGGCGTGGCGGAGCCGAGCCAGGCGGACCGCCGGATCACCGAGCGCTTGCGGGAGGCGCTGGATCTGGTGGGGGTGCGAGTATTGGACCACATGGTGGTCGGTGACGGTGAAGTCGTCTCGTTCGCCGAGCGCGGTTGGTTGTGAAGAATGGCACTGAGGTCCGGTGTCGGGTGTACTGTTTCTGGACCGTAGAGCGGGGACCCGCGATCCGAGCCTACAGGGACGTATGTACGGCGTGTTCAGAAACAGTACACCCGACACCGGACCGGACGTGAAGCCCACTCGTAGGTGTTGACTAAAAAATCACCAAAATCGGGAGAAAACATTGCTATTGCTCGTCGGTTTTGGTATAAAACGCGCCCTTATGCGGCTGGGTAGCCGGCCATAGCGCCAGGAGCCGCCCCCGGACCTCGTGTCCCCGGGCCGCAAATTGATCGAATCAGGCTACAAAAACACCCCGTGCTGGGCTGTGGTGTGGCAGCAACCAACCCGCAGCGCAGCGCGCTGAATACGACGAGGCAAGACCATGTCCAAGGTATGTCAGGTAACCGGCAAGCGTCCCGTTACTGGAAACAATGTATCTCACGCAAAAAACCACACCAAGCGTCGTTTTTTGCCCAACCTGCATTCTCACCGTTTTTGGGTGGAATCCGAGAAGCGTTTTGTGAAGCTGAAGGTTTCCTCCAAAGGTATGCGTGTAATCGACAAGCGCGGCATTGACGCCGTACTGACCGATCTGCGCGCTCGCGGCGAACAAGTTTAAAGGAGAACTCCCATGCGCGATAAGATTCGTTTGAACTCCACCGCGGGCACCGGTCACTTCTACACCACCGACAAGAACAAGCGGAACATGCCCGAGAAAATGGAAATCAAAAAGTTCGACCCCGTTGCCCGCAAGCACGTGGTCTACAAAGAAGGCAAAATCAAGTAAGCGATTTTGTGCTTCGTTCCGATCAGAACCCGGCCCCTGTGCCGGGTTCTGTCGTTTCAGGGGTAGGAATTGCGCCACTGAAACGTGAATCCGGTTCGAAAATCGTCCCCCGACCGTTGATCCCCCGCGCCGCTGTGCGATACTTCCCGCCAAGTGACAATGACCGATAACGCCCACCTCAGGGAGCTGCTTATGAAAACCGCTTGGAGTATTGGCGCCGCACTGGTGCTGTTGGCCGTCCCCGCGCTTGCGGATAACCACCGGGGTTTCTATGCCGGTATTGGTGGCGGGGTGGTCACCGGAGACGCCCGCACCCCCTACGATGAAGCCGAGATGCCGGTGGTCGAATTTTCGGCGGGATACAAGTACAACGGCCTGTTGGGGCTCGAGGCTCGACTGGGTGCGGGACTGAAGGACGACCGGGACATCAGCTCGGATTATTTTCTGGCTGAGCAGGCAACCGATGCCAGCCTGAGCGAGATCGAACGCGAGGTAAAGACCTACTCGGCCCTGTACTACCGCCCGGAAATCACCAATGAGGTAGCTCGGCTGTATGGATTGCTGGGCTACGCAGAGCTGGATACCCAGGTAACGCGCTGGCAGGGCAATACCGGCACCCAGGCCGACGACTCTCTGTCGGGCACATCCTATGGCATTGGTATGGGCTGGTTTGTGAACAAGCGGTTGAACTTCAATATCGAATATCGCCAGTTGGTCAAAACCGATGACTACCGTTTTGAAACCTACACCTTGCAATGGGATTATCGTTTCTGAGGTCGGTGATCGGACGTCGGCAGGGGCAGCATGCTTGATCAGGGTTCCAGTCAGCAACAGCTCGCCGAGGTGTATCAGCGGGAGTCGCGCCGGGTACTGGCCACGCTGATCCGGCTGCTGGGGAGCTTTGATCTGGCCGAGGAGGCGCTGCATGACGCCTTCATGGTGGCGGCGACCCAGTGGCCCAGTGAGGGGGTTCCCGATAACCCGCGCGCCTGGTTGGTGTCCACGGGTCGTTTCAAGGCGATTGATCAGCTGCGCCGACGGGCCCGCTTTGACGAGTCTCAGCAGGCGATTGCCGATTCCCTGTATCAGCAGACCGAGCGCGACCTGCTTACCGATGATGATCGGATTGAAGACGACCGCCTGCGCCTGATCTTTACCTGTTGTCACCCCAGTCTGTCCCCCGACGCCCAGATCGCCTTAACCCTGCGGGAGGTCTGTGACCTGAGCACGGAGGAGATCGTCGGCCTGTACGACCTGTTGCTGCAGGTGTCGCCCTCGCCCGTGGTGGCGCTGAACCGGGCCGCCGCCGTTGCCATGCGCGACGGCTGGGCGGCGGGCCTGGCATTGATGGACCAGTTGCATGATCAGGGTGCGCTGGCGGGCTACCACCTGTTGCCCGCCGCCCGGGCGCACCTGTTGGCGAAACTGGGGCGCGACCGGGAGGCCTGGGAGGCCTATGGCGAGGCCCTGGCGCTGGTTCAACAGGAGCCGGAGCGACGCTATCTCCAGGGGCGTCTGAAGGCACTGCAATAACAACAGCCGGGGTTTCGGAGTGGAGCGTTCACCCGGTGTCGAATTCACCGGGCCGGAAACGACTGATTACTGGTAGCTGAACGGTGCCCGACGGTGTAACCACGCGGGTTGCCACCTAACGTCTAGCCCTGAAAATGGAAACGTCCCATGAAATACCTTTGTCTTGTGTACAGTGATGAACAGGATCTCCACGGTCTGCCCGACAGCCCGGAAGATACCGAGTGCCACGCCTACGCCCAGAGCCTCGCCGAGCGTGGTCATATGTTGGCCGGCGAGGCGCTGGAGCCGGTTGCTACTGCGACCACCGTGCGGGTACGTGGCGGGCAGGTGAGTATTACCGACGGGCCCTTTGCTGAAACCAAAGAACAGTTGGCGGGTTTTTACATGATCGACGCCAAGGATCTCAATGAAGCGATCACCATCGCCGCCGGTATTCCTCCGGCGCGGGTGGGCAGCGTTGAGGTGCGTCCGATTCGCCAGCTTCAGGTCTAGCGCGCTCTTCCGCGCGCCATGGCAGTCAGCGCGCCATGGCAGTATCCGGTTCGTACTGTTCGGCAATGGCCCGGCTGGTCGAGGCAATTCGGTGCTTGAGCTCTGCGGGGCCGAGCACCCGCGCGTCCGGTAAAAAACACATGACACGGCGGGTCGCGGTGTCCAGGTCGCTGGCGCGGAA
>NZ_DFTP01000046.1:11530-17007 GCF_002381585.1 Marinimicrobium sp. UBA4209 | reverse complement strand
TCGCTGGCGCGGAAGCCCGCCACCACCGATCCATCGGGGCGCTCTTCGAAGCTTTCCCAGCAGCAGCGGTAATCCTGCGCCACGCTGGCGGTGTCAGCGGAGAAAAACAGCCGCACTTCGTAGGACGACTGGCCTTCAAAGTGCTCGTCCAGGTACTGAGCCGGGTCAAATTCGGGTGGCTTGTTGAACGTCTCGGTGAGCCGCTCCATCGCTTGAATCCGGTCGACCCGAAAGGACCTCATGGCCTGGCGCAACCGGCAATAGGCGATGCAATACTGTTGGCCCCAACTGTAGACCAGGACATAGGGCTCGATGGTTCGCCATTGAGGGGCGGGCTGTTGTTTGCCCTGATACAGAACCCGCACCTGAAAACCCTGCCGAACGGCCTGGTAGAGAGTCTCCAGTTGTTCCATATCGAGATTGGGGTTGATCCGCGGAATGCCCTGGGTGATGAGGTTGCCACGAGCCCAGGCGATTTCTTGCAGTTGTTCTTCCGGCAGGACGTTTTCGATTTTGGTCATGGCGCTCAATGCCGCCCCCCGGAACAGCTTGCCCCACACGTACTCGATCAGTCCGGTCCCCAGGTGTACCGCCACGGCTTCTTCCGGCGAGAGCATCAGTGGTGGCATGCGGTAGCCGCGCACCAGGGAATAGCCACCCTGGGCACCGCGCTCGGCGTACACCGGAATACCCATATCCTCGAGCATAACGATATAGCGCTGCACGGTGCGCGCCGAAACATCCAGTGCTTCGGCCAGCTGTGAGGCCGAACTGTTGGGGTGGCGCTGCAGATAAGCAATCAGATTGAACAGGCGTGTCGCGGTATTCGCCATGGGGCTGACCCCTCGGTGTTGGTTCGTTGCCATTGTCGGGGCGATGTACGTCAAATAATGTCGTATTTGTCCGGTAAATTCCATGGTCTGTCGATATTGGGGGTGTGCAGTCGACCGTATCGGTGAGGAGATTGCGAGCACGCTGACGCTCTGTCCGTTCTTCCCGAAGCCGAATCCGGTGCAGCGGGTTAGCGCGTCAGACAGGAAAAGGTTTATTCCGGTGACAATGATGGGGACAGATTCATGACAGGTATGCATTCATTCAAAGCGCCCGCTACGGCCGTTCCCGGACTTCTGGGAGTGGAGTCGCTGTCAGGATTTCGGCTGGTGGGGCTGAGGCGAAAAATCCAGGGATTACCATCGACCGCGATTCCGGGGTTCTGGGAGAAGTTTTCGCCCTACCGGGGCTGGATTCCGGATCAGACCGATAAACACAGTTATGGCGTGTTATTACCCGCCGCCGACTCGCCGGATGGTTTCGACTATATGACCGCGGTGGAAGTGCCCGGTTTCCAGAGAATCAATGATGACTGGGATCGCCTGACGGTGCCGGCGCAGCGCTATGCGGTGTTTCTGCACCGGGATCATGTGTCGGAGTTGCGCCCGGCCCTGCACACCATTTTTGCCCATAGCCTGCCGGGGCTCAATTTAAGCCCCCAGCGTCGCAATGGCCCCCTGCTCCTGGAACGCTATGGCGCCGAGTTTGATTTTCGCACTGGGTGGGGCGGTATCCAGATCTGGGTGCCCCTGCAGGAAGAGGTGGTCGGGGCGTAGTTCTGGCCGGCGTTACCCCGTACACTGGCGACTTTCCAGGGAAACCATCAGGAGTACTTGTGCAACCGATAATCTCAGTTCAGGGCCTGAGCAAGGTATACGGATCGGGCTTTCAGGCGCTGACGGATGTCAGCCTGGACATCAACCCCGGCGAAATATTCGCGTTACTCGGGCCCAATGGCGCCGGTAAAACCACGCTGATCAGCATCATCTGTGGCATCGTCAATCCGACCAGCGGTCGAGTGTTGGCCGATGGCCACGACACTGTGAAAGAGTATCGGGCGGCCCGTCAGAAAATAGGCCTGGTGCCGCAAGAATTGGCCGTGAATATTTTTGAAACCGTATGGAGCACGGTCAGATTCAGCCGGGGCCTGTTTGGCAAGCCACCCAATGATGCGTTCCTGGAGCAGCTGCTGAAAGATCTGTCGCTGTGGGATAAAAAAGACAGCCGGATCATGGCGCTCTCCGGTGGCATGAAGCGTCGGGTTCTGATCGCCAAGGCCCTGGCCTATGAGCCGCGCATTCTGTTTCTCGATGAGCCCACCGCCGGTGTGGACGTCGAGTTGCGCCGGGATATGTGGCGGATGATCCGTCAACTGCGCGACAGCGGCGTAACGATCATTCTCACCACCCACTATATTGAAGAGGCCGAAGATATGGCCGATCGGGTGGGGGTCATTCAGCGCGGCGAGATCATCCTGGTGGATGAAAAAGCCGCGTTGATGCAGAAGCTCGGACAGAAACAGCTGACCCTTCAGCTCAGTGAACCCCTGGATCAGGTGCCGACCGCTCTGCCCGCGGAACAGACCACCTTGTCCGATGATGGTTATCAACTGACGTATACCTACGATGCGCAGGGTGATCCGGTGGCGGTTGCCCGGCTGTTACGGCAACTGGCCGAACTCAATATTGATTATCGGGACCTGCACACGTCCCAGAGCTCACTGGAAGATATTTTTGTCAGCCTCGTGGAGGAGCGCGCATGAACGGGTATGCGATTCGGGCGATCTATCTGTTTGAACTGGCGCGGGCCTGGCGCACCCTCATGCAGAGTATTGCCTCGCCGGTGTTGTCCACCTCGCTTTACTTTGTGGTATTCGGGGCTGCGATCGGCTCGCGCATGGTAGAGATCGACGGCGTCAGCTACGGTGCCTACATCATTCCGGGGCTGATCATGCTGACGGTGTTGAACGAAAGCACCTCCAACGCATCGTTCGGTATTTATATGCCGAAGTTCACCGGCACCATCTACGAGATACTGTCCGCCCCGGTTTCCGCTCTTGAGATTGTCATTGGTTATGTGGGCGCGGCGGCCACCAAGTCCATCATCCTGGGGCTGATCATCCTGCTGACCGCGAGGGTGTTTGTGGACTACTCCATCGAGCATCCCTTCTGGATGTTGGCGTTTCTGATTCTGACATCGCTGAGCTTCAGCCTGCTGGGTTTTATCATTGGCGTGGTGGCGGAGAGTTTTGAGCAGTTGCAGATCGTACCCATGATGGTGATCACGCCATTGGCGTTCCTGGGGGGCAGTTTCTATTCCATCAATATGCTGCCTCCTCTTTGGCAGACCATTACCCTGTTCAATCCGGTCGTGTACCTGGTCAGCGGTTTTCGCTGGAGTTTTTATGGCGTGTCCGATGTGGGAGTCGGGCTGAGTCTCACCATGATTCTGGTGTTTATGCTGCTCTGTCTCGGGGTCATCGCGTGGCTCTTCAAAACCGGCTATAAAATCAAGCCATGATGAGGGTGGCGGCGATCGTTCGACGGTGCCCATCTCGGAGGTTGTCGCGCCAAACCACAAAAATCGGGGTTTCAAGCAGGAAAGCCGAAGATTTTTTCCGTTTTATTCAATTTTTTAATTATAGAACGGATGTTTTTATCGCAAAATGGTCTTGAAATGGCGACCTGATTCCTTGTTTTCTTAGCAGGAAAAGAAATGTCAAGAGTGTCTTTATATAACAGTTCACATTTTTGAGGCGCCGCCGCCCGATGGTTTACCGGTAAAAGTGCGACGCGGTTCCCCTGTCCGTAAGCAACATCCAAACTCCCGGTTATACCCCTGTTTATTAAAACGACGATCTGGGCCTGTGTCCTTCCGGGTGCGGACTTTCATCACATGAGCGATGCTAATTGGTTAGCAGCTCAACCTATTTTACGCTGTGGTTGATCACTCGCTATCAATGCATATCGCCCCGCAAAGATTTCTGAAATTGTGAACTCCTTCCGTCGATTGACAGACGAAAAATGATCCCTATTCTTGCCACCAACGCGAATGGCTCCCGGGCCACTCGTTCTCTTTCAAAGCTATTTAACGGTCGGATGGATTCCATTTATGAATAGCTCCATGGGTTGCATCAGTAACTGGGTTATCGCTTCCTTCCGGAGTGCGGAAGGTGACGGCGGGAGTATGTCCGGCCGCACCTGACGCAACGCACCTCGAAAGTGAGCGGTAGCAATCAACACTTTCGAGGTATTCAATGAAATACATTGCTTCTGCGGTATTGGCCGCCGCACTGCTGGCCCCCGCCTATGGCGCGGTGGCTGCCGCGCCGTCAAATTTGGCCCTGGACAAGCCGGTGTCCGCCTCCTCCTCCCAGAACAGAAATCGTGACGCCGAGTTTGCCGTCGATGGCAATGTCGGTACTCGCTGGAGCAGCGATTTTTCCGATGGCAACTGGATCATTGTTGACCTGGAGAGTGTTTACGACATTTCTTCCGTGATACTTCAATGGGAAACGGCCTATCCCGAGCAGTACAATCTTGAGGTTTCGCTGGACGGCAGCAATTGGGAAACCGTCAGCGCCGTAACCAGCAGCAACGGCGGTGTCGACAGTTTCGCCATGACCCGGTCCGCGCGCTATGTTCGTGTCGAAAGCGTCAAGCGTGCCACCAAGTGGGGTGTATCCCTGTGGGAGCTGGAAGTTTACGGTGTTGAGCCCGAGCCCGAGCCCGAGCCCGAAACTGAACCTGAATCCACAACCGATTCCGAAACCACCTCAGGGGACGGCGCGAATCTGGCGTTAAACCAGACGATGTTCGCTTCTTCCTCCGAGAACAGCAGCCGGTTGCCCGAAGAGGCGGTCGACGGCGACATGAATTCGCGTTGGGCCAGTGAGTACGGCGAAGATCAGTGGATCGCCGTGGATCTTGGTGCGACCTATGATCTCTCCTCCCTGGTTCTTCGCTGGGAAGTGGCGCACGCCGAAGCCTACGATATTCAAGTGTCGACGGACGCTAACGACTGGCAGACGGTCCAATCGGTCACGAACAGCGATGGTGGCGAGGACGTTGTTGAGCTGAGCGCAACTGGTCGCTACGTCCGTATTCAGAGCGTGCAGCGCGCTACCCGTTGGGGCATCTCTCTGTGGGAGCTCGAAGTGTATGGAGCAGAACCCTACGTGGCGCCTGAACCGCAACTGGTATCCGAGGGACGCCCGGCAACTGCCTCGTCCACCGAACGGGATGCCTACGCGCCGGAGAATGCCTTTGACGGTAGCGGCAGTACACGTTGGGCCAGTGTTTACGGCGATACCGCCTGGCTGCAGGTTGATCTGGGCGAGGCGCATCAGGTCACCGGGGTTAACCTTGACTGGGAAACAGCGTATTCCAGTGAATACCAGATTCAGACGTCCTACG
The DNA here is from genome assembly GCF_002381585.1 of Marinimicrobium sp. UBA4209. Lineage (NCBI taxonomy): Bacteria > Pseudomonadati > Pseudomonadota > Gammaproteobacteria > Cellvibrionales > Cellvibrionaceae > Marinimicrobium > Marinimicrobium sp. UBA4209. The sequence continues at coordinate 11,761 of NZ_DFTP01000046.1, read as the reverse complement.
ATGGCCAAAGTTGGACAACGGTCGAGCACATTGTCGATGGCAATGGCGGTACCGATGAGCTCGTCGTCGACGGTCACGGTCGCTATGTACGCATGATGGGCCTGGCCCGGGCGACATCCTGGGGTCACTCACTGTGGGAAATGCAGGTGTTCGGTTATCCGACCGACAGCGCCGACTCACCGTCCGATGGCACCGATGGCTCCACTGATGACGGTACTGGCTCCGAGACCG
>NZ_DFTP01000046.1:7109-11472 GCF_002381585.1 Marinimicrobium sp. UBA4209 | reverse complement strand
ACCGGCTCTGATACCGACACCGGCTCTGATGATGGCTCCACCGGTGATGGTTCTACCGGCGAGGGAGAACCCACTGAAGAGGAAACGGTAGATACGACGGCACCTACGGCGCCGGGTTCACTGAACGATACCGCGGTTGGCACCTCTTACGTGACCCTGTCCTGGGCGGAATCCAGTGATAACGAGGCGGTGATGAGTTATGAGGTGTATCGCGATGGCGCCCGAATCACGGAACTGTTGGCGCCCGAGACCAGCTACACCGACACGGGCTTGTCCTCAGGAACCACCTATCAGTATTCGGTGCGCGCGGGCGATGCGGCGGGCAATTGGTCCGAAAATAGCACCACGCTGGTGGTCACCACCAACAGTGAGCAGGTTGTGGGTGACGGCGTGGTCCTGGAGTGGACGACGCCGGATCAGCGCGAAAATGGTAGCTACCTGGAGTTGAATGAAATTGGCGGCTATGAGATCCGCTATCAGCAGGGCGCCGGTGGCGAGTCTCAGTCGGTTGTGGTGAACGATGCGTACGCCACGTCTCATGAGCTGAATCTGGAAGACGGAATCTACGAGTTCTCCATTGCTGTCTTTGACGTCAATGGCCTTTACAGTCAGTTTGTACCGATTGATCCGGTTCCATAACGCCTTGCGCTGATGTGAAGCATCTGAAAAAAATTTTGACTTAGCCGGCCTCTGTGCCGGCTTTTTTTGTGTCGGATTAAACCACCTTCCCTACAGCTGTTAGCAAAAATTCAAATAACGGAAAATGTTATTTATTAAGAAACAGTTGCACTCAATCCCGCCATTTTTGATTGAAACGACAATGCTTATGTGATCCATACCCCGCCTCGACGTTGACATTTTTGATTCGTGACACAGAACACGCTATTGCGCGCCACGATCGCGTTTTCAGGATTGTCTTATGGTCAAAAAGTACTTTAGGGTGTCGCCGGATCGGAGACAAAACGCGTTGCAAAGCATTCGATAAAGAGACGCGTTCGGTCACCGAAAATCATAAAACAATAAAACGCGCCGCCGTCTGGGACGACAATCGGCGCGACCGGTTCACGCTTGGGTAACGTTGAAAGCAATTTAGACCCGAACGTTTCAAACACTCGGGTTTTAACGTTGCTCCATTTCATAAAAGAAAGAGGCAAGAACCATGAACGCTATCAAGAAAACCCTCGCGTGCGCCGCTTTGGGTGCCAGTGCCCTGTCGGCTGCAATCGGTGTACAGGCAGGATTTCAGGTATCGGGAACCCAACTGCTGGATGGCAATGGCAATCCGTTCATCATGCGCGGAGTGAACCACCCTCACACCTGGTTTACCGGTCGCACCGAGCAGGCGCTGTCCGACATCGCCAGCGTCAATGCCAACACCGTCCGTATAGTGTTGTCCGATGGCCAGCAGTGGACGCGCAACAGTGCCGCCGATGTGGCGCAGGTGATTGAATGGTGTAAAGACAACGAGCTGATTGCGGTACTGGAGGTGCATGACGCCACCGGTTATGGCGAGCAGGACAGTGCGGGAACGCTGGAAAATGTTGTCGACTATTGGCTCGACATCGCTCCGGTACTTGAGGGGCAGGAAGATTACGTCATCATCAATATCGCCAACGAGCCATTTGGAAACGGGGTGGCCGCGAGTACCTGGGTGGATCAGCATGTCGACGCTATCCAGCGCCTGCGCGAAGCCGGCCTGACCCACACACTGCTGGTGGATGCGGCCAACTGGGGACAGGACTGGCAGGGTGTGATGCGCGATAACGCCTCCACCGTGGCCGCCGCGGATGAGCGCAATAACACGTTGTTCAGCGTACACATGTACGAGGTGTACCAGGACCGTTCCACTATTGAGAATTATGTGTCCACATTCTTGTCCACCCATAATTTACCGCTGATTGTGGGTGAATTCGGGGCGGATCACTACGGCAATGAGGTTGATGAAGCGTCGGTTCTGTCCGTGGCCGAAGACTATGGCATTGGCTATCTGGGGTGGTCCTGGTCGGGTAACAGCAGCGAGGTTGCCTCGCTGGATATCACGTTGAACTGGGATGTTGACAATCTGTCTTCCTGGGGCGATTTTCTGATCAACAGCAGTAACGGGCTGCGCCAGACGGCCCAGACAGCGACGGTCTACGAAGGTCAAAACTCATCGTCCAGTAGCGACGCCTCTTCAAGTTCCTCATCGTCAAGTTCCAGCGTTTCAAGCAGCAGTTCCAGCAGTCATTCATCGTCCAGCAGCGCACAGCCAGGTGCTGGAGATTGCGAGTATCAGATCACCAATGAATGGAGTTCGGGGTATATCGGTGCCATTCGGTTGACCAACTCCGGTACGCAGCCCGTGGACGGATGGTCAGTGAGCTGGGAGTACAGCGACGGCTCACGTATCACCAACAGTTGGAACGCGAAGCTGTCCGGTAATAACCCCTACTCGGCAGCCAATCTCGACTGGAATGGTGTCCTGCAACCCGGACAGACCATCGAGTTTGGCATTCAGGTCAGCAAGGGGGGCGCGGATGCCCAAGCGCCAAGCCTGTCTGGCCCGCTGTGTGACTGAACGGATTAGTCGGGCGGCGCGGGTTGCAGGGCGTCGCCTGAGCTTGAATTGCGCGGGTCGGTTCGATCGCCCGTGCTTCCTGGCCTGTCAGGGAAACGACAACCATCGGCGAAAGTTCGTCGGCGGACTCACCGGGAGGTGGTGGCATTTGCGACGCAGTACTTAACTTTCCAAGTACGTTTTAAGGAGATCCAATACAATGATAACGACAGTAAAAAAAGGCAGTGGTCTGGCGTTGCTGGGGTTGGCTATTGCCGCCGCCAGTCACGGCGCGTCAGCCGAATGCGCCTACTCGGTCAATAACGAATGGGATAACGGCTACACCGCCGAGGTCACCCTGACCAATGACGGTGCCAGCGCCGTCAGCGGGTGGGATGTGAGTTGGACGTTTGACGCCAACCGCATGACCAACGGCTGGAACGCCCAATTCTCCGGAAGCAATCCCTATACCGCCAGTGATATGGGCTGGAATGGCACGCTCCAGCCGGGGCAGAGTGTCAGCTTCGGTTTTCAGGTGGACAAAAACGGGGGCGCGGCGGAACAGCCGACGTTGGAGGGCGCGCTCTGTGAAGACGGCGGTTCGTCCTCCAGCTCGAGCTCCGAGTCCTCATCGAGTGACAGCAGTGCTTCCTCAAGCAGTGACCCGGGCGGCGCGGGGCAGCAGTGCAACTGGTACGGCACGACTTACTCCCTGTGCGAAACCACCGACAGTGGTTGGGGCTGGGAAAACAATGAAAGCTGTATCGCCCGCAGCACCTGTGAGGCGCAACCGGACCCCTATGGGGTGATCGATGGCGACGGGAGCAGCAGCTCTTCTTCATCGTCGAGCTCTTCCTCATCGAGCAGCGAGTCGTCCAGCTCGGAATCTTCCAGTTCGGACTCCTCCAGCTCTGATTCTTCAAGCAGTGACAGCAGCTCCAGCGAGAGCAGTTCGTCCTCCAGCAGCTCATCTTCCGATGGCGATTACACGCGTGTCGACAACCCATTTGACGGCACCACCCTGTACGTCGATCCGGTCTGGTCTGCAAAAGCACTGGCGGAACCCGGTGGCGAGGCCATTGCCTTTGAAAATACCGCCGTGTGGATGGATCGCATTGGTGCGATCACCGACGGTATCGGCCTGAAAGGTCACCTGGATGAAGCGGTCAATCAGGGCGCGGACACCTTCATGTTTGTGGTGTACAACCTGCCCAATCGCGATTGTGCCGCCTTGGCGTCCAACGGCGAGCTGCGGATTTCGGAGAACGGTTTCGAAATTTATCAGCAGGACTATATCGCCCCGATCGTGCAACTGCTGGGTCAGCCGGAATACAGCGACCTGCACATCGTCGCCATTGTGGAAGTCGACTCCCTGCCCAATCTGGTCACCAACCTGGATGAACCCGACTGTCAGGAAGCGGCCGGACCCGGTGGTTACGAGGATGGCATTCAGTACGCGCTCAATGAGTTGAGCACCCTGCCCAATGTGTATTCCTATGTTGATATTGCCCACAGCGGTTGGCTGGGCTGGAGCGACAACTTCAGCGAGGCCGTTCAGCTTATCGGCAATACCATCAAAGGCACTGACAAAGGTGTGGACAGCATCGCGGGCTTTGTCACCAACTCGGCCAACTACACGCCGCTGGAAGAGCCGTATCTGCCCGACCCCAGCCTGCAGGTGGGTGGTCAGCCGGTTCGCTCCAGTTCCTTCTATGAATGGAACCCCTACTTCGGGGAAATCGAATTCGCGCAGGACTGGCGTCAGGCGATGATCCAACAGGGCTTCCCGAGTGACATCGGTATGTTGATCGACACCGGCCGTAACGG
>NZ_DFTP01000046.1:220-7071 GCF_002381585.1 Marinimicrobium sp. UBA4209 | reverse complement strand
GGGGTGGACCGGATCGTCCCACGGGCGTGTCGACCAGCACGGATCTGGATACCTATGTGGATGAGTCGCGCATCGACCGTCGTCACCATCGCGGGAACTGGTGTAACCAGCCCGGTGGTGTGGGCGAGCGTCCCCAAGCCAATCCGGCTCCGGGCCTCGACGCCTATGTCTGGGTGAAACCGCAGGGTGAATCCGACGGTATCTCCGATCCGGATTTCGAGCCAGATCCGAACGATCCGGCCAAGCAGCACGATGGCATGTGTAACCCCAATGAAAACAACGAAGACGCCGGGGTTCCCACCGGAGCATTGCCCAATGCACCGCATGCCGGTCGTTGGTTCCCGGAGGCCTTCGAGCTGTACCTGCAGAACGCCTATCCGCCGCTGGATTGATGTTGTGCGGAAACAGGTGAAATTGACCGGCGGTGTTCCCCCCTTTCGCCGCCGGTCGCACACCACTGCCTTCGGGCGGTGGTGTGCTTCCCGATGTACGAATCGCAATAGAGGCGTCTCGCTTCTGTTTGCCAGCCAACAATCAGCCAGGCTTTGATTGAGCGTTATTGCATGAACAACACATTTTTACGGTCTCAATATTACCCAAGATTTCAGTGTGTGCTCGGCGCGCTGATTCTGGTGCTGACCGGCCTGACGGGCTGTCAGACCACATCCCACTCGTCGGCCACAGCGGCCGGCCAACTGACGTTTGTACAGAAAAAGATGGGCCCGGTGACCCAGTTGCAGCGGGTGTCCCCGACCGGGGAAAGCGGGCCGGTTCTGGTCAGCGAGCGCTGGCGGGATTTACAACCGCACTGGTCGCCGCAGGGAACGCTGGTGTTTATGTCCAACCGTCACGGTCGCGATCAGATTCATCTGGACAAAGATCGCGAACGCTTGCAGATCTTCCTGCTCGAACCCGGCAATGCCGAGCCCGAGCTCATCAGCGACACTGACGACAGTGCGGTATCGCCCCGCTTCAGCCCGAGCGGCGAGGCGGTGGCCTATATTCACGCCCGGCCCGGGAATGCCGCACTGGAAGTGGTCGAGCTCAATGCGCGCGGCGCGACTCCGGTCACTCAGGCCCGGGACATTCTCGACTACGCCTGGGCTCCCGACGGACGTGCTCTTGCGGTGGTGGTGTTTGATCCCGGTCGATCGCGCCTGCAGTTCGTCGCGGCCCCGGGGGAAGACGAGCCGGGCTTTCCGAGTCTGCAGCCTGAACAGAATGGCGCTGTCATTACCGGCGTCAGTTGGTCCCCTGACGGCTCTGCTGTGGCCTACATCGTCAATAGCCCGGATCGCGCCCGCCGGTTATACGTGCATGACCTGGCAAGTGGGGAAAGCCGGCGTTTATCGAATCCGGAGCACCATGTACAGAACCCTGTGCAATGGTCGGCGGACGGTGATGCGCTGCTCTATGCGGCTCTGGTGGATTTTGATTTCCATTACGACGAGGCGCAACGCGAACAGGTATACGAAGGCAGCATGCAGATTTTTCTCAGTGACCGGTCGGGCAATGCCCGTCAGCTCACTCAGGGCGAAGGCCGACATGGGGCGCCGGTGTTTTCCCCGGACGAGCGCCACATCGGATTCTTATACGCCGACACACTCGATGCGCGAATTTTGTCTGTGCGCACGATGGATCTCGAGGGCAAGGAGGTGCGTGAGTTGCATCAGCGCGTCGCCCCCGAGTCGTTACTGCAATGGAACTGAACCGCCAACAATAATCGGAGATAATAATCATGAAGGTAACTGCTTCAAATCGGCAATCGTCACGGTTTACCGTGGCTCGTAACACCCTCGCCAGTGCGGTATTGCTGGCAACGGCTTCTCAGGCATTCGCGGAAGTCGGTAACCCCCGGGTCAATCAGGTGGGCTATCTGCCCAACGGCGAAAAAGTGGCCACCTATGTCAGCGACAGCACGGTAGGCAAAGCCTGGAGTCTGTATCAGAATGGCTCATTGGTCGCCGAGGGCACAACCGTGCCGGTCGGCCAGGATCCGGCGTCCGGTGATCACGTACACCAGCTGGGCTTTTCCGATGTCACGGTGGAAGGTGACGGCTATGTGCTGATGATCGACGGCGATGAGAGCTACCCGTTTTCCATTTCGGCCGACAACTTTACCGGCCCCTTATACGACTCGCTGAAATACTTTTACCACAACCGCAGCGGCATCGAGATCGAAACCCAGTACACCGGCGGTGGCAACACCAGCTACGCGAGCGATGCCCGCTGGGCTCGTCCGGCCGGCCATCTGAATCAGGGCGTCAACCAGGGCGATTACGATGTTCCCTGTTGGGAGGGCACCTGTAACTATTCCCTCGATGTGACCAAAGGCTGGTATGACGCTGGCGATCACGGCAAGTATGTGGTCAATGGCGGCATCTCGGCCTGGAAGCTGCTCAATATGTATGAGCGCGCCCTGCACCTGGGCGGCAACCTGGATCGCTTTGCCGACGGTACGCTGAACATTCCCGAGAGCGGTAACGGCATCCCCGATCTGCTCGACGAAGTGCGCTGGCAAATGGAGTTCCTGCTGTCCATGCAGGTTCCGCAGGGCGAAGCCAAAGCCGGTATGGCGCACCACAAAATGCATGACGTTGGTTGGACCGGTCTGCCGCTGGCGCCGCACGAAGACAGCAGTGCCCGGGCGCTGGTACCGCCGAGTGTGACCGCCACCCTGAACCTGGCGGCAACAGCGGCGCAATGTGCCCGTATCTGGGCCGGCATCGACAGCGAGTTTTCCGATCGTTGCCTGACCGCCGCCGAGCGCGCCTGGGATGCCGCCGAGGCGAATCCGGGGGATGTCTACACCAGCGGTTACGACAACGGTGGCGGCGCCTACGGCGACGACGAGCCCGCCGATGAGTTCTACTGGGCCGCCGCAGAGCTTTACATCACCACGGGTGACAGCCGTTACCTGCCGACGCTGCAGAACTATGAACTGGAGCGTATCGACTGGGGTTGGCCCGATACGGAACTGCCAGGGGTCATGTCCCTTGCCACGGTGCCGTCCGAGCACACCGCCAGCCTGCGCAGCGATGCACGACAGTACATCCAGTCGGTGGCCGACACGCATCTGATCACCATTGCCAACACCGGCTATCGGGTGCCCAATACTGATGAGGAATACTATTGGGGGTCGAACAATGTGATCGCCAACAAGCTGTTCCTGTTGGGGCTGGCCTACGACTTCACCGGAGACGATCAGTATGCTCACGGTGTGGGTTCGGGGATTGATTACCTCTTCGGTCGCAATACCCTGTCGTTCTCGTTTGTCTCCGGGCACGGCGAAGACGCGTTGACCGAACCGCACCACCGGTTCTGGGCCGGCGCCCTTGATGGCAGCTATCCGTGGCTACCGCCCGGTGCATTGGCCGGCGGTCCGAACTACGGCCTGGAGGACGACGTTTCCCGCAATGCCCTGAGCGGCTGCGAATCGGCTCCGGCCACCTGCTACCTGGATGATATCGAGGCCTGGTCCACCAACGAGATCACCATCAATTGGAACAGTGCGCTGGCCTGGGTGCTCGCCTTCCATGATGACTACGCCGAAGGGGGCAATTCATCCAGCTCTTCCTCGAGCTCCTCGTCCAGCAGTTCATCCTCCAGTTCGTCGAGCAGCGAGTCTAGTTCCAGTAGCAGCTCCAGCAGTTCGTCGTCCAGCTCCTCGTCTTCCGAACCCGCAGGGCAACAGTGCAACTGGTACGGCACGCTGTACCCGCTGTGCGAACAGACCCAGAGCGGTTGGGGTTGGGAGGATAACCAGAGCTGCATCGCGCCGAGCACCTGCGAGTCCCAGCCGGACCCCTATGGTATTGTCGGTGACGACAGCAGCTCCTCGTCCAGCTCCAGTTCGCAGAGCAGTCAGAGCAGCAGCGAATCCGAGAGCAGTGAGTCGTCCAGCTCGAGTTCAAGTTCCGACAATGGTGGCCTGGCCGAGTGTGAGTATCAGATCAGCAATGAGTGGAGCACGGGCTACACTGCGGCTATTCTGATCAGCAACACGGGAGCCCAGGCGATCAATGGCTGGTCGGTGAACTGGGAGTATTCGGATGGCTCGTCGGTCACCAACAGTTGGAACGCACAGGTCTCTGGCAGCAACCCTTATACCGCCACCGATCTGGGCTGGAACGGCACCCTGCAACCGGGCCAGTCCGTGGAGTTCGGCTTCCAGGTGAGCAAGGGCGGCAGCGGTTCCGCGCAAGTGCCAGAGGTAAATGGAAGCGTGTGTGACTGACTCTGTCGTTGCATTGTGCTTCGACTAGAGTGCTGCGGGAGGGTATACCGTTCCGGGACACGCCGTAAACCCATCCATGGGGGCTCGACACCCGCCGTCCAGGCGGGTGACGGTCCCGAAACGGTATACCCTCCCTCCGCGGAGCGGGCTTTACGTCTCGGGAAATAGCCCCTTTTGTTTTGACACTTATGGTGTTCATAAATAGGGTTAGATTAGGCATTTAGGGCCGAGGAGGGGAAGCCCTTTCAAGACCGTAAGCGGAGGGACTCCGCGCGTCGAGCCCCCGTGGACGCCCCACATGGATGTGGGAAGTGTCCCGAAGCGCCGGGAGCGCGAAGGGGACCGGGTTTACGGCGTGTCTTGAAAGGGCTTCCCCTCCTTGGCCCGAACGTGATGCAAACCGATAGGTTCTGGGTGGAGATGCGCTCAGTCCGTCTCTTGGAAAGGTATACCCTCCCGTAGCATTCGGAGCGAAGTCCAAAAACCATTCGTCGGATTACGCTATCGCTAATCCGACCTACGCGTTCTTCCTCGGGTGGCCTACCATTTAAAGGGGGCGCCCAGTATACTGCCCGCCATGCAGAACCCTCAGGACATTCTTCAGCACGTCTTCGGCTATCACGACTTTCGCGGCCAACAGGAACGCATCGTCAACGCCGTCATTGAAGGCCAGGACGCCCTCGTGCTCATGCCCACCGGCGGCGGCAAATCCCTCTGTTATCAGATCCCCGCCCTCGCCCGATCGGGCACCGGCATCGTCATCTCCCCCCTGATCGCCTTGATGCAAGACCAGGTCACCGCCCTGCGGGAGCTGGGCGTGCGCGCCGGTTTTCTGAACTCCACCCTCGCCTGGCCCGATGTAGTGGACACCGAGCGGGCCCTGCTCGATGGTGAGCTGGACCTGCTGTACATCGCCCCGGAACGACTCATCCAGCCGCGCACCCTTGATCTGCTACACCAGGCCAACATCGCCCTGTTTGCGATTGATGAGGCGCACTGTGTGGCCCAGTGGGGGCACGATTTCCGGGCCGACTACCTGCGTCTGGATCTGCTGCACAACGAATTCCCCCAGGTACCGCGTATCGCCCTGACCGCCACCGCGGATATGCGCACCCGGGAAGAGATCATTGAGCGGCTGCAGCTCGAAGAGGCCCGGCAGTTTATCGTCGGCTTTGACCGGCCCAATATTCAGTATCGGGTGCAGCAGAAGGACAATCCGCGACGCCAGTTGCTGGGTTTTCTCAAAGACGAGTACCCCCAGCAGTCGGGCATCGTCTACTGTCTGTCCCGCAAAAAAGTGGAGCAGACCGCCGAGTGGTTGCAGAAAGAGGGGTTTAACGCCCTGCCTTACCACGCCGGCTTGCCGGGGAACCTGCGGGAAACCCACCAGAGCCGATTCCTGCGCGAGGACGGCATCATAATGGTGGCCACCATCGCCTTCGGCATGGGCATTGATAAACCCGATGTGCGCTTTGTCGCCCATCTGGATCTGCCCAAAAGCATTGAAGCCTACTATCAGGAAACCGGCCGGGCCGGACGCGATGGCCAGCCCGCCACGGCGCTGCTGCTGTACGGGCTGGAGGATGTGGTGAAGCTGCGCCAGATGATGGGCGCGTCCGAAGGCAATGACCAGTTCAAACGCCAGGAGCAGCAGCGCCTGAGCGCCATGCTGGGCCTGTGTGAAGTCACCAGTTGCCGACGGCAGATTCTGCTGCGCTATTTTGGCGATACGCTGGATGAGCCCTGCGGCAATTGCGACACCTGCCTGACCCCGCCCCAGACCTGGGATGCCACCGAGGCGGTGCAGAAGGCACTCTCCTGCGTGTACCGCACCGGCCAGCGTTTTGGCGCCACCCATATTGTCGATGTGTTGCGCGGCAGCAGTAACGAAAAAGTGCTGGCTCAGGGGCATGACAAGCTGTCCACCTACGGTATTGGTCAGGATATGAGCGCCGATGAGTGGCGGGCCGTGTTGCGCCAACTGGTCGCGGCCGGTTATCTGGATGTGGACCCGGAAGGCTTTGGCGGGCTGCAACTGACCGAGAGTTGCCGACCGATTCTGCGCGGCGAGCAGCGGGTGCACCTGCGCCGGGATATCCGTACCCGCAAGCCCACCAGCACCCGCACCGCCCGTCGCCCCGATGCCGATATTACCGAGGCGGATCGTCCTTTGTGGGAGGCGTTGCGCGCCTGCCGGCGCCGGCTGGCGGAAGAGCACGGGGTGCCTCCCTACGTCATTTTTCACGATGTGACCTTGCGGGATATGTTGGAGCGACGGCCCCAGACCCCGGGTGAGCTGCTCGATGTCAGCGGTGTGGGGGACAGCAAACTGGAACGCTTTGGCGCCGACTTCCTCGAGGTGCTCCAGGGCAATCCAGAGGCCCTGGAGCACGCCCAGTGAAAGCCGACGCCGGGGCGAACCGCGGTGCGCTCTGGCTGGTTGTCTGGGCCGGCGTGGTCTTTGGCTACGCGGCTTCCTGCGTGCTGGGTGGACCGGCCTCGGACGAGGGGTTCCACGCGCATCAGATCTGGCACTACTACGTCGGGGGCAACGAGCCCTTTGACACCATCACCACGCCCACCTTCTATCACCAGATCATCGCCTCGGTGATGA
>NZ_DFTP01000046.1:0-193 GCF_002381585.1 Marinimicrobium sp. UBA4209 | reverse complement strand
CCTCGGTGATGAACCTGATCGGCTACTACCACGATTATCTGCTGCGCCTGGTCAACCTGCTGGTGGCGCTGTGCCTATTGCCGGTGTTTTACCGCATGGTGCGTCGTTATCGGCCCGCCACCGCCTCGGCCCGCACCGCGCAACTATTGTTCGCACCGCTCATATTTCCCTATTACTTTCTGGTCTACACCGA
>NZ_DFTP01000045.1:19915-20534 GCF_002381585.1 Marinimicrobium sp. UBA4209 | reverse complement strand
AACCATTTAATCCGCTTACCCCAATATCCATGTGGGCGCCCTGTTCGAAACCTATGAAGACGCCACCACCGATGAAGATGGTGCCTTCGTCTCCGTTCTGTGGGAGGCCACCGATGTCTGGTCTTTCAAAGCGCAGGCCGGTAGCTCCGACATTGAGGAAAGTGGCGGTGAGTCCATCAGCCTGGGTGCGGACTACAAACTGACCGACAAGACCAAGCTGTACGGTTACTACACCAATGAGACCAGTGACTTGCTCGTTAATGGCGCCGGCCGTGACGATCAGTATCTGGGCGTGGGCATGAGCCTGTCGTTCTGATCATTTTGTATGACCAGGCCCCGGCGCTCCCGCGCGCTGGGGCTAACACTTTTTTACAGATCAATGTTAGCATCTACCGTTACACTGACGTCTTGGAGGCGTTGACCGCTGCCGTATAAGGAACATGCATCCGGCCCTCCCGCACGACACCACATCCCAGCCTTCGATGCGTTCGAAGCAGCCGACAGAGGTAGCTTGTAGTGATAGACCCCCGCCGTGTGGCCCTGAGATGGATCAAGGTTCCCGCCGTGCTTTTGTTGTTCAGCCTTTCCGGGCTGGCCCTGGCCAATGACGAGTTTGAAG
>NZ_DFTP01000045.1:1914-19838 GCF_002381585.1 Marinimicrobium sp. UBA4209 | reverse complement strand
CCCTTGGGAGGACTTCAACCGCCGTATTCACGCCTTTAACATGACCGCCGACCGCTTTGTGCTCAAGCCGGTCACCCGTGGCTATCGTTTCATTACCCCGAAATTTGTCCAGGCCGGGGTCCGCAATGTCTTCAATAATGTGCTGGAAGTGCCCAGCGCGCTCAACGGTGTGCTTCAGGGCAAACCCGGATCCGCATTTCACGACTCGGGCCGCTTTCTGATCAACAGCACCGTGGGTGTGGGCGGGCTGTTTGACGTGGCCAAGCACGTGGGGCTGGAAAATGGTGACCATGAGGACTTCGGGCAGACCCTGGCGGTCTGGGGGTTTGACCGGGGGCCTTACCTGGTGTTGCCGATTCTGGGGTCAAGCACCGTTCGCGATACCCTGGCCCTGCCGGTCGACTGGCTATCCGACCCGCTGTTTTATGTGGATCACACGCGCACCCGGAACAGCACAGTCGCACTGTATTACATCAATAAGCGCTCGGAGCTGATGGAGCTCGAGAAGCACCTCACCGGTGACCATTACATTTTCATTCGCGATGCCTATCTGCAGCGTCGTGACTTCCTGGTCAACGACGGCGAAGTCGAGGATGACTTTGGCTCGGATATGGATATGTCCGAATACGGTGATTTTGACGAAGAGGGCGGCGACCCCTTCTAAAGAAAGGTCGTCATCCGGTGTCGGCCGTCCGGGGTGGGTCAGTGGAGGATTTCCAGAATTTCCAATCCGACCCGGTGTACCTTGCCGTCGGTCTCCGTCCGGACCACATGGGTTTTGGCCTTCAGGGTAGGGGCCTGGCCGTGCTCGGAGGAAATGGTCACTTCCAGCTCGGTACCGGGCTCCAGATAGTGTTCGGTGGCCAGTTGCATGCCGCCACCGCTCAGTTCATGGCAGAGCCCCTCTGCCGCTACCCCCTCGCCACTGATCTGCGCCCTGAGTGGGGTATCGATTTTCATGCGGATGAAATCCCGCTTCTCCTGATGCGCTCTGTCGACGGTCATCTCTGGCCCTCCGGATGGGTTTGACGTCTGTGGGAGAACCGCTCGGCGGCCGGTTTCCCCGCTTAAACTTAGTCTATAAAACGCCGTTTGAACAGCTTGCGCCGACCCGGAGAAGGGAGTAGTGTATTGCGCCTTATGCAACCCATGACTTTTCCGGCACCCGGACCGACAACGAGATGACCGACGCGAGCAGAAAACTGCTGATCATCGACGACGACGCGCCGGTCCGCCAGAGTATCGTGGCCTATCTCGAAGACAGCGGGTTTGAGGTGCTGGAGGCGACCGATGGCCCTTCCGGGCTGGCGGTGTTTCGCGAGCACAAGCCGGAACTGGTCATTACCGACCTCAGAATGCCCGGCCTGGACGGTCTTCAGGTGCTCCAGGCTCTGCACGAAGACGCGCCGGATCTGCCGGTAATCGTGGTCTCCGGGGCTGGAGTGATGGGCGATGTGGTCTCCGCCCTGCGGCTCGGTGCCAGCGACTATCTGATCAAACCCATTGTCGACATGGAAATGCTGGTGCACTCGGTGCGCCGGGCGTTGGAGCGGTGCGACCTGCTGGTCCAGAATCAACGCTACCGGGACAAGCTGGAGTTCGCCAACCGGGGCCTGCGGGAGAACCTTCGGGTGCTCGAACGCGACCAACAGGCGGGGCGCCAGGTTCAGCAGCGGTTGTTGCCGGTTCCCCTGGATACCCCGGAGGGCTATCACGTCGCCCACCACATAGCGCCATCGCTGTACCTCAGCGGGGACTTTGTGGACTATGCCTACCTAAAACATCGGTATCTGGCGTTTTATCTGGCCGATGTGTCCGGCCACGGCGCCTCCTCGGCATTTGTGACCATCTGGCTGAAACACCTGGTCAGCCGTATGGTGCGCGAAGAGGGCTTGTTCTGCGATGCCCAGTCGTTTGAGGATGGTGCGAACACCATGTTGCAGCAGATCAACCGCGAACTGAACGAAACCCGGCTGAACCACCATTTGACCTTTTTTGTCGGAGTCATTGATACTCAGACACGGGAAATGCGTTATGTTGTAGCGGGCCACCTGCCGATGCCCATTCTGATCACCCCGGAAGGGGCCGGGTTTCTGACCGGAAACGGCAAGCCAGTGGGTATCTTTGCCCATCCGGACTGGGAAATTTACCAGACACAGCTGCCTGAGCAGTTCTCTCTGGTGTGTTTTTCGGATGGAGTGCTGGAAGTATTGCCGCCGAAAGTGCTCAAAGACAAGGAGGACAGGTTGCTGGAGATCGTGCGAGATCACGGCGACAGCCTGGAATCTGTGTGTTCGGCGCTGGGTATTGAGGATGTCAGTGAAACGCCTGACGACATCGCGATTATGACGGTTATCAAGAGGTAATTACGCATGCGTCCCGGTCAGATTTTGGTTGCGGATCACGCAGGAGTCTACGTCATCAAAATGGTGGGTGACGTGAGGCTGACGCTGTGCATCTCGTTCGACCAGTTTATTGATACCATGTTCAGCCGGGACGATTTCTGTGATGTGATGTTCGATCTGTCCGAGGCCGAAGCCATCGACAGCACCACCTTGGGTCTGATGGCCAAAATTGCCCTGCAGGGGCGCGAGGAAAAAGGCATTACGCCGGTCATCTTCTCCAATAATGACAGTATCAACCGGCTGCTGCAGACTATGGGATTCCAGGAAATCTTCACCATCGTGAGTGACCTGGAAGCACCGGTGCAGCCTGAGCAGCCCCTGGCGATGGATGCCACCGAGGAGCAGCAGGTAAAGGAAAAGGTGATTGAAGCCCACAAGATATTGATGGGGCTGAACCAGGACAATCGCGAAACCTTCCGGAATCTGGTAAAAATGCTCGAAGAGCGCTGACTGCCGCGCGAGGTTATCGCCTCCCGGGCAGCAGAAAATCAACCGAGTCCGGTCCCGGCACCCTTGGCAACGCATGCAGATACCCGGCTATAAAATCATCGACACCCTGGGCGAAGGCGGTATGGCCCGGGTGTACCTGGCGATCCAGGAAAGTTTCGAGCGCGAAGTGGCGCTCAAGGTTCTGGACCCCCACCTCTCACGCGACCCGACCTTCGGCGAGCGGTTCCTGCACGAAGCCCGTATTGTCAGCCGTCTGGTTCACCCGAATATCGTCACGGTCTACGATGTCGGTGTGCATCGGGGCAACCACTTTCTGTCCATGGAGTACGTTCCCGGCCGGGACCTGAAGCACCGGCGCTTTGAACTGAGCCTCTACGAGTGCATCGGCGTGATCAAGGACGTCGCCCGGGCGCTGGATTATGCGGGTCGCAAGGGCTGTGTGCACCGGGACGTAAAACCCGACAACATCATGCTGCACGCTGAGGACGGGCGCGCGGTGTTGATGGATTTCGGTATTGCCCGCATCGTGGATCAGACCTCCGCCATGACCCAGACCGGAACCACGGTGGGCACGCCGCACTATATGAGCCCCGAACACGCCCGGGGCGCGGCTGTGGACAGTCGTTCCGACCTGTACAGTCTCGGGGTGGTTCTCTTCCTCCTGTTGACCGGACACCTTCCCTACGACTCGGACTCCGCCGTCGCCATTGGCGTGATGCACATTTCTGACAGCATTCCGCGCTTGCCGGAGCATCTGTCGGCGTTTCAGCCCCTGATCGACCGGGTTCTGGCCAAGGCGCCGGAGGATCGCTTCCAGACAGGGGATGAGCTGGTGGAGGCACTGGAGGCCTTCGACCGGGACACGCTGGACGCCCTCGAACGGGCGGGAGAGCGCTCGCTGCTGCACGAAGCCGACGGTGAATCGCCCACGCTGGTTAAGCCTCAGGCGGTCATGACCGAGTCCTCGAGTGGCGGCGAAGAGGGGGCTGATGCGGACCTGGGCGTTTCCGGTGATTACCTGGCAGTTCACGATGAGGACCGTATTGACCGGGAGAGCAATGCGGTCGAACCCCGCCAAGGGGTGTGGGGCTGGGTCCTCCTGTTTGGGCTGCTGGTCGGTATCGGGGGCTACGTCTGGCAGGAGCCTCTGCGCGCCGAGTGGGAGCGCCGTGTGGCGCCACTGCTGCCAGAGGGAGAAACTCCCGGCACCGTGGCTGAAGAACCGGAATCGGTGTCCGGGGCGGCGGGTGACTCCGACGCAGGTCAGGCGGAGGCTCAGGCTGATGATAGGTCATCGCCAGAGCTTGACGTCGCTGAGGGTCAGCAGGAGACCGTTCCGATTGATCCGGGGCTGGCGCTAGCGGAGGAAATGACCCCTGAGCGTTCAGCGCCCGAGGCGCCTGAAGAACCTGAGGTACCTGAAGAGAACGCGGCGTCCGGGACGGACAGCGACGAGCCCCCGTCGGATCCGGTCGCGGTGAATCCATCACCATCCGATGAGCCTGTAGCGCAGCCGAGTCGGGATGAACGAATTGCGGCGGTGAGCGACGCGGTGGCGACATTGGCCGGGCAGGGCGATTTGGCGGCCGCGCTGCTGGAAATCGATCGGGCCATGACCGAATTCCCGGACAGTGAGAAGCTGGCTCTGCAGAGAGAGCGACTGGAGGCACAACAGTCCCGCCTTCAGGAGGCGGAAGCCGAGCGCCGGGCCCAAGCGGCTCGTGAGGGGCAGCTACAGGAGTGGATCAGCGCGATCGAAACCCGGCTGGCCAATGACGACCTTGAGGGTGCGGGCAAGCAGCTGCGCGAAGCGCGCAACGAATTCGCCAACAGCAGCGCTCTGCTCGCGCTGGAGGCCGAGTGGAGTGAGCGTCTGGACCTCGCCCAACAGCCGACCATTGAGCTGGCAAAAGTCAGCTCTGAGCCCATGGACAACCTGCAGGGAGAGCAGCAGGGCACACTGGCGCCAGCCCGGGTGCTCTATGCGGGTTTCGCCTACCGGAATTTCGGTGAGACAAGCTCGGTCATACAGGCTATTCTGTATGACGGCTCCCGCCAACTACAGATTGCACTGGTGCCCGTGATCGTCCAGGGGGATGAGGGAGCCCGATTTTTTCGACTTGAGCGCCCGGTGACCGGTTTTGTCGAGGGCGGCTACCATCTGGACCTGGTCTCTGACGGAGAGGCGCTGTCCAGCGTGTCATTTCAGATCGGCGGCTGATCAGGGGAAACCATCCCAGCGCGGCCGTAACGACCCAAAAGAGAGAACAGCATGAAATCAGCGGTGATCGCCAGACGAGTCTCGCCTTTGATCCTGACACTGAGCCTGACGGCGTGCCTCACCCAGCCCAATGTGAAGGCGCTGCGGGATGAAAATAACCAGTTGCAGAGGCAATTGGATCAGGCCAGCGATGAGATCACCGACATGCGGGTACGCGAAGAGCAACTGCGTGCCGAGCTGGAGGAGCGCAACCGGGTGATCGATGTGTTGTCCACGGAAAAGAGCTCGCGCGCCCAGGAGTCCTCCCAGCTTCGTGGCCTGGTCCGGGACTTTGTGCAGTCCCAGATCGACAGTTACCGGGATTTTCTGTTGCAGTCCGACCTGCTCGACTACGTTGGCGGGGAGTTGGTCAGTCGCGCTCACCGGGGGGAGGAGTCCCGCACCCTGGTTGATCTGGCCAACCCGATTCCCCGGTCAGGCACCCTGACGGGGGTGGCGGGCTACTTTGAGTCGCCGGGCCAACTGGTGGTGAAAGTACTGCGCCCGGTGGATGACAGTCTGGTTGTGGTCTGGGAGAGTCTGCCGGTCGAGGCGGAGCAGTCCGGGGTGGTCCGTCTGAGTTTCCCGGTGAGCGTCGGTGTGGATGAAGGCGATATCATCGCCTATCAGTTCGACGGCGTTGTGCCGGTGAGCTTTGATCGGGGGACTGGCGATACCCGCTTTCAGCGCGAAGGGCTCACGCTGGGCAGCCTCGTGGAGCCCGAAGAGCTGGCCGGCGCTGACGAGCGCCGGGCCTACTCCATCGGTGTTCTGGGGTTGTTGAACTGACCGATCAGCCGTCGCTGTCCATTTTGGACTGCAGGTAATTCTGGATGCCCACCTTGTCGATCAGCGACAGTTGGGTTTCCAGCCAGTCCACATGCTCTTCTTCCGAGGTCAGGATGTTCTTCAGAAGGTCTCGGCTACCATAATCCTGTACCGACTCGCAGTAGGCGATCCCGGCACGCAGGTCGGGAATGGCCTTCAGTTCGAGCTTCAGGTCGGATGCCAGCATTTCCTGGGTGTTTTCACCGATCAGCAGCTTGCCCAGATCCTGCAGGTTCGGCAGCCCCTCCAGAAACAGAATCCGCTCAATCAGCATGTCGGCATGCTTCATTTCGTCGATGGACTCTTCGTATTCGTGATCGGCCAGCTCTTTCAGCCCCCAGTCCTTGTACATGCGAGCGTGAAGAAAGTACTGGTTGATGGCTACCAGTTCATTGCCGAGGCAGGTGTTGAGAATTTCGATGACTTTAGCGTCGCCTTTCATAGCCGTCTCCGTCGATAGGTGGGCGAATGGGGTATTCAACCTTCGAGTCTGGGCTGAGACGGTGACGCTGTCAAGTAATGACTAACCCCTAAGTGCTTGATGTGCAAGGGGAAAGTGAATCTGAATAAGACTGATTTTCAGTGCGCTTGAAGGGTCCGGAGTTACGCCACCGCGTAGTGCAGCGGTTGGGCTTCGACGTATTCGGCCTGGGGCAGGGTTTCGTCGATCAGCTCGCGGGTCAGGCAGGTGCACTTGCCGCACTGGGAGGCGACGCCCAACGCTTTGCGCAGCTTGCCCACGGTGGTGGCACCTGCGTAGATTGCATCTTTGATCTGATGGTCGGTAATGCCTTTGCAGACGCAGACATACATAGCCAAATACCCCGGAGCACGATTGACGAACAGTTGCATGTTAATGCTAATGAGAATTTGTGTCAATAATGCGTGAGAATAATTAACATTTGTGTTGCTATCTGTGAGGCTCGGGTGATAGTCAGATTTTATATAGTTCAGGCCTTTCACGGTCATTTATAAAATCAATAGAACACAAACCTTTCGGTCTGTATGATGTCGGCCTGCGATCTCATGCGAATCAGCGGTGACCACAACCCGAGCTGGTGGCCGCTAAATCATTGTTTTGTCGAGTATTTGTGATCTGGCATCTCACCTCGAGCCAATGCCGGAGCCACAGATACGGGCTTTTTTCACCCTTAATGTCAACTTAATCAGGAGATTAAATATGGGCGTATTAGTTGGTAAACCCGCACCGGATTTCACAGCCGCCGCCGTTCTGGGTAACGGAGAAATTGTTGACGAGTTCAACCTGGCTTCTGCCATCAAGGGCAAGAAAGCGGTCGTTTTCTTCTACCCGCTGGACTTCACCTTCGTGTGCCCGTCCGAGCTGATTGCCTTTGACCACCGCGTCGAAGAGTTTCAGAAGCGCAACGTGGAAGTGATCGGTGTCTCCATTGACTCCCAGTTCACCCACAACGCCTGGCGCAACACTCCGGTGGATCAGGGTGGTATCGGCCCGGTCAAGTACACCCTGGCCGCCGACGTGAAGCACGAAATCTGCAAGGCCTACGACGTTGAATCCGAAGGCGGTGTGGCCTTCCGTGGCTCCTTCCTGATCGATGAAGACGGCGTGGTTCGTCACCAGGTAGTGAACGATCTGCCCCTCGGTCGCAACGTCGACGAGATGCTGCGCATGGTCGACGCGCTGGCGTTCCACCAGGAGCACGGCGAAGTATGCCCGGCAGGCTGGAACCAGGGCGACAAGGGTATGGACGCCTCTCCGGAAGGTGTGGCCAAGTACCTGGGCGAGAACAGCGGCAAGCTGTAAGCGTCGCTCGGCGATCCCGAAAAACCCGGCTCTGAGAGCCGGGTTTTTTTTGCCCGAAATTCACGTAAACCCTTGTGGTTCCTGACTTTGCGGGCGGTTGGGCGGAGCGGTGAACTTGCTTTGAGCTCTAAAGGTTTGTAAACTATGCAATTCTTTTCAGGCGGATTTGCTGCCCGGTGCAGTGGATCTCGTCCGCTGGCGAGGTCGTTTTTTGCCCGGATGAAGCCATTCACCCAGTGATGATAATGAGGATTATTCGATGAGAATTTTTGAAGAGATGGAGTCTGAGGTTCGTGGTTATGTACGTTCCTTCCCCGTCGTTTTTGACAAGGCCGAAGGGTCGGAACTGTTCGACGAAAACGGCAATCGCTTCATCGACTTCTTCGCCGGCGCCGGTACCCTGAACTACGGGCACAACAACCCGAAAATCACCGAAGCGCTGATCGAGTATCTGCAGCACAAGGGCATCGTGCACGGTCTGGACAAGGCGACCATGGCCAAGCGCGAGTTCATGACCAAGTTCCGCGACACCATCCTGGCGCCCCGCGGTCTGCAGTACAAAATGCAGTTCACCGGCCCCACCGGCACCAATGCCGTGGAAACCGCGCTGAAGCTGGCCCGTATGATCAAGCGTCGCTCCAACGTGATTGCCTTCACCAACGGCTACCATGGCCTGACCATGGGTGCGCTGGGCGTCACCGGTAACTACTTCTATAAAGACGAATCCTACGGTTCGCGCGCCAACACGGCCTTTATGCCGTTCGATGGCTTCCTGGGCGAGGGCGTGGATTCCATCGAATACATGCGCAAGTTCCTGTCCGACCCCAGCAGCGGTGTTGACCTGCCGGCGGCGGTGATTGTGGAAACCGTACAGGGCGAAGGTGGCATCAATGTCGCCAGCGTCGAATGGCTCAAGCGTCTGGAAGAGCTGTGTCGCGAATTCGATATCCTGCTGATCATCGACGATATTCAGGTGGGTAATGGTCGTACCGGTACCTTCTTCAGCTTTGAGCGTGCCGGAATTCACCCGGACATGGTCACCCTGTCCAAGTCCATCGGTGGTGGTTTGCCCATGGCTCTGCTGCTGATGCGTCCGGAGCTGGACCAGTGGTCGCCCGGTGAGCACACCGGCACCTTCCGCGGTAACAACCTGGCCTTTGTGGCCTCTACCCAGGCGCTGAGCTACTGGGACAACGACGACATGGGCAAAGTGGTCGAGTACAAGGGCAATATCATCGAGGAAGAGCTGAAGAAGATGGCAGCGGATTTCCCCGAGCTCGAGCCGCAGGTTCGCGGTGTCGGTATGGTCTGGGGTCTGGAGCTGGCCGCCGGTATGGCCAATGAAGCCTCCCAGGAAGCTTTCACCCGCGGTCTGGTGATGGAAACCGCCGGCGCCGATGACCAGGTGCTGAAGTTCCTGCCGTCGCTGTTGATTGAAGAAGACATTCTGCGCGAAGGCCTGCAGATTGTGCGCGACTCCCTGACCGCTCTGGTCGAGAAGCAGCGCAAAATGATCACCGGCGAAGAGAGCTAAATTTCGTCCGAGATCACGGCCCGCGCGGGTTTTCCCGCGGGCCGACTCCCTTCCTGAACCCTTTCTGCAGAATCCCACCCCAGGGTCTAAAATAGTGCTTGCCAAGTGGCGAAAACGTGTATTAAATCGCCGCCCGCGATCCCCGGCGCGCCTTGCCGGATGACGCTATTTTCGACGCCCAGGGGGTGCCATGACCGATTCGCACATTCAGCTGCAGGACTACTACAGCCCGGAAACCTTTGCTCGCCTGAAAAGTTTTGCGGATACCAAAGACACGCCGTTTGTCGTGATCGACACCGCGACCATTGATGCGGCCTATCAGGAACTGGAAGACAACTTTCCCTACGCCAATATCTACTATGCGGTGAAAGCCAATCCGGCACCGGCCATCCTCAATCTGTTGACCGAGCGTGGCGCAAACTTCGACATCGCTTCCATCTACGAGCTGGACAAGGTCCTGGGCTTTGGTGTCGGACCGGAGAGGATCAGTTACGGCAACACCATCAAGAAAAGCCGGGATATTCGCTACTTTTACGAGAAAGGTGTACGCCTGTTTGCCACGGATTCCGAGGCGGACCTGCGCAATATTGCCCGGGCGGCCCCGGGTGCCCGCATATACGTACGCATTCTGACCGAGGGTACCCTGACCGCCGACTGGCCCCTGTCGCGCAAGTTCGGCTGTGAAATCGACATGGCCATGGACCTGTTGATTCTCGCCCGTGATCTCGGGCTGGAGCCCTATGGTGTGTCCTTCCACGTGGGTTCCCAGCAGCGCGAGATCAGCAGTTGGGATGCCGCGCTGGGCAAGGTGAAAGTGATCTTCGAGCGCCTGAAAGAGGAAGATGGCATTGAGCTGAAGATGATCAACATGGGCGGCGGCTTCCCGGCCAATTACATGACCCGCACCAATGATCTGCAGACCTACGCTCAGGAAATCACCCGTTTTCTGGAGGAGGACTTTGGCAAGGACTTCCCGGAGATCATCATCGAGCCGGGCCGGTCGCTGATTGCCAACGCCGGTATTCTGGTCAGTGAGGTGGTGCTGATTTCCCGCAAGTCACGCACAGCGCTGCACCGCTGGGTGTTCACCGATGTGGGCAAGTTCAGCGGCCTGATCGAAACGCTGGATGAGGCGATCAAGTTTCCGATTTATGTGGAGAAGAAGGGCGAGCTGGAAGATGCGGTGATCGCCGGCCCGACCTGCGACAGCGCGGATATCATGTACGAGCACCACAAGTACCCGCTGCCGCTGAACCTGGCCATCGGCGACCGCCTCTACTGGCTCTCCACCGGCGCGTACACGACCTCCTACAGCGCCGTAGAATTCAACGGCTTCCCGCCCCTGAAAGAATACTGCATCTAGGCTATCTCACTCGCTACCGCCCCTATGCTCTGCGTAGGGCGCGGTAAGCGCAGCGCACCCGCCGTCTGTGCGCTTGATGCTGGGGCGGTTTTCTCGATAGGGGATCAATGCTAAATTGACGCGCTGACAAAACAGCTTGGGAAACGTTATGGCGGACGCGCAAAAGAAAATCGATCTTGAACCCAGTTGGTTGAGCCACCTGGAACCCGAATTTCAGCAGCCCTACATGCAACAACTCAAGCAGTTCCTGCGCGGCGAAAAACAACAGGGCAAAGTCATCTATCCGCCCTCCAGACACATCTTCAACGCCTTCAATAGCACGCCCCTTGAGCAGGTCAAAGTCGTCATTCTCGGGCAGGACCCCTACCACGGCCCCAACCAGGCCCACGGCCTCTGCTTCTCCGTGCAACCCGGCATCGCGCCACCGCCGTCGCTTAAAAACATCTTCAAAGAACTCGAACGCGATCTCGGCTGCCCCGCACCCAACCACGGCTGCCTGCAACACTGGGCCGAGCAGGGCGTACTGCTGCTCAACGCCACCCTGACCGTCGAGCAGGGCAGGGCAGGTTCGCACCAGCGCCAGGGCTGGGAAGCGTTCACCGACCGGGCGATTGACCTGGTCAACCGGGAGCGCGAGGGCGTGGTATTTCTATTGTGGGGCAGCTACGCTCAGAAAAAAGCGGCCTTTGTGGATCGCAATAAACACCTGGTTCTTAAGTCGGTCCACCCTTCACCGTTGTCCGCTCACCGAGGCTTTATTGGTTGCGGGCATTTTTCGCAGGCGAATCGGTATTTGGTGGAGCGGGGTGAGGCAGAAATAGATTGGTGTTTGCCGCAGGTTTGATGCCTTTTGTCCCTTGGTCTTGAGCTATGAGGTCTCGAGGTTGAGTTACATCGCGTGTATTTACGGCGGGTGCGCTGCGCTTACCGCGCCCTACGCGGACTTGGCAGGAAATTGTCGGATTACGGCTAAGGCCTAATCCGACCTACTGATTACCAGTTGTGGCACAGAGTCGGATGCGGGGAAGGCTGACTGCAGACTCTCGGAGGCAGGGAGCCGNNCCTCCGAGAGTCTCCAAACGGTAAACCCCGCAAACGCCGGAACCACATTGAGGCACTCAGCCTTGCAAAAGCTTAACGTGAAGATAAACCAATGAACCCAGACCTGAATCACCTGCACCCTTATCCGTTTGAAAAGCTCGCCAAGCTTAAAGCGGGCGTGGAGCCGCCGGAACATCTATCCCATATTGCACTATCCATTGGTGAGCCCAAACACCAGCCGCCGGCATTCGTGCTCGACACCCTGAGCCAGAACCTCAACCGCGTCGCCAACTACCCCGCGACCAAGGGCCTGCCGGAATTGCGTCAGTCTATTGCCCAATGGGCCGAAAAGCGCTTTGCACTGAGCACGGGGCAACTCGACCCCGAGGCGCAGGTCCTCCCCGTAAACGGCACCCGCGAAGCCCTGTTCGCTTTCGCCCAGGCCGTGGTGGACCGCACCGCCGAACAACCATTGGTGGTCAGCCCCAACCCGTTTTATCAGATCTACGAAGGCGCCGCCCTGCTTGCCGGAGCGCAACCGGCGTTTCTGAACTGTACCGCTGACAACCACTATATTCCCGACTTTGCCGCCGTCGACCCGAACATCTGGAAACACTGCCAACTCCTGTACCTCTGCTCACCGGGCAACCCGACCGGAGCGGTACTCACGCTCGAGCACTGGCGCACCCTGTTGGCACTGGCCGACGAGTATGATTTTGTAATTGCCTCGGATGAGTGTTACTCCGAACTCTACTTCGACGAACAGGCACCCCCGCTTGGATTGTTGCAGGCCTGCACAGAGCTCGGCAGTGAAGACTTCAGCCGCTGTGTGGTCTTTCACAGCCTATCCAAACGCTCCAACCTGCCGGGCTTGCGCTCTGGGTTTGTGGCCGGTGATGCGTCGATTCTCGCGGAGTTTTTGCGTTACCGGACCTACCACGGTTGCGCCATGCCGGTACCCTCACAACTGGCGAGCATCGCGGCCTGGGAAGACGAGGCGCATGTGCGGGCGAACCGAGATCTGTATCGCCAGAAGTTCGCGGCGGTGCTGGACATCCTGGACGGCTGCCTGGATGTTGCCAAACCTGAAGCGGGCTTCTATCTCTGGCCGCGCACGCCGGTGGACAGTGAGACGTTCGCCCGGGAGTTGTTTGCCCAACAGAACATTACCGTCCTCCCCGGCAATTACCTGGCCCGCGACACCAAAACCGGCAATCCGGGCGACCACTATGTCCGAATGGCATTGGTGGCATCCCTGGACGAATGCGTCGAAGCGGCACACCGGATTCGCGAGTTCATGAAACAGTACTGAGGGTCTTCGTAGGAAGTGCTGCGGGATGTCGCAGTACTAGGCTGGAACTTCGAATGGAGTGCTGCGGGAGGGGGTTCCCCTTTGGGGCACGCTGTGAATACATCCCTGTACGCTCTGCACCGGCCGTCCAGGCCGGTGACGGCCCCAAAGGGGAACCCCCTCCCTCCGCGGTGCCACCCAGATAGTTTCGGGAACTAGATAGCTCTGCAAAAATCTCTGAGTGGCAATGAGGAGGATGCGCGGGAAGCCAGTTGAAGACTCTCGGAGGCAGGGAGCCGACGAGAAGCCCCCAGGGATGGGTTCACGGCGGGTCTGCAGTCAGCCTTCCCCGTAGCCGACGGGCGTTCTATAAGGTGCCCAAGTCAAGTACACTACATGGATGCTCTAGGCTTTTTTGAACCAGCGGCGTTTGGGTTGGGTGAAGTGTTCCAGGTGCGCCTCGCGCTGTTCGTCCGAGACGTAAAAGTAGAAATCGTGCTTCGGCTTTCGGGTCAGCAGAGGGTGAACCGTCGCAATATGCTCCACCGACAGTTTCGGTAATCCCGCCTTACGGTCCGCATTAAAACTCTGATTCCACTGTACCAGAATATCGCGCTTGACCGTCGCAATCGCCAGCTTCTCCGAATCCGCTTTCAACAGACGGCAAGTGACAAAGCCCATCACCGGTTCCGGGCTGCCATAGTGGTCCACCAAAATGCCGCTGCCCGTCAGGACAATCTTGTAATGCATCATAATTTGAAAACGTCAATCCAATTCGGCGTCGCGCTTGCCGTTGTTCGAGCCCGGATACAGCGGGGCAGTGGCCGGTAATTGCTCAAAAAGCTTACTGAAGTGCTGCTGCACCCGTGCGATGTTCATCAGCGACAGACTGCTCGAAAAACCGAACCAGACATAAAGCCCATTCAGATCGCGGAACATCGGCGGCAAATGCCGGGGGGCGGAGATTACACCTTCCAGGTAGCGTTCGTACAGTAGCGGCAGATCATCCAGGGTCACTTTACCCACAAACAACATCGGAATAATCTCCGGAACCCCGGACTGAATGGCGCTGCGGATAAAGTTTACATTTTCCACAAAACCTTTCACATAGGAAATATCCTTGGTGAAAACCGCGCCCCGATCGCCACTGACCTGGCCGCCGCGAAACACCCGTTGGGTGACCCGATAGCTGTCGTGCTCACTGACCCCGCGCTCCAGAAAATAGCGATACACCTCGCAGAAATCCGCCCCCTGTTCTGCCAGGTCCACCGCCACCACCCGGTCGCTGACCCGTCGGGCCCGCTGCGGGAAAGAGCTGAAGGTCAGGGTTTCCATCAGGACCGCCATGCCCTCCTGGATGCCGGTTATCCGGGGCGAGCCCACGCTCAGCCAGGTGGCCCAGGGCTGCTCACGGCCGTTGAGAGTCGTGCCAATATGCACCCAGCCCTCATGGACTTCCAGCACCTGAATGTCCAGCTCGGAGAATGAAGCGCGTCGATTGACCTTGATGGTATCGCCCCCGGCGGCGGCATCGGAGACGATGTCATCGCTGATGCTGACCTTCACCTGGCCCGGGCCAAAGTAGCGGTCCATTCGTTGGCGCAGCATGGCGACGGCGGTTTCCGCGCCAATATCCCGGGGGTAGGGCCGGTTCAGGTGCTCCACGGCGGGCAGAGAGAAAATGTCGCACAGTCGTTCGCCCAGGGTGCGCAGGGTCTTCCGGTCACCCCGGATGCGGTCACTGGCGGAGCCGTAGAGCTGACGGCTGTAGTCCCCGAACTCGGCACGCCCGCGGTGGCGCAGCAGCTGTACCACCAACTGATACTGCTCCACCGTGGATTTGAGAATCTTGCCCAGGGCATCGCCCCGGCCCAACTGGCGCTTGATGTCCCGATCCAGGGCCAACAGTTCGCGGTCCAGGCGCTCGGGGTCAAACCCCAGGGCCTGGCGCTGGTAATACTCCGGGCCTACCTTGGGCAGGGCCTTGCCGCCACTGGCGTGGAAGGCCTGTTCGATCTCGGGCGTCCACTTGATGGCATCGAGGATACGGATCGGCTTCTGCAGTGCCACCAGCCGGTTGGACAGGGTTTTGAGCTGTTCCAGGTATTGCTGGGAGGGCATGGCGAGGCTCGCGTCGGTCGGGTGGTTCAACAGTTTGGCGTACGGGGTGTGCTAGTCTAGCGGAATTGATGGCTCTCGGGGGCAAAATCATGGCGTATCAGGCATTGGAAACTCTGCACCAGCTCTACGATGGCTACCGCCGGGTCTTTCGGCTCGCGGGGCAGGAGCTTCTGTTGTTGCAGGAGGAGGGGCGGACCTACCTGCTGGTCAACCGCTGCCCGCACATGGAGGCGCCGCTGCATAAGGCCAGCGTCCAGGGCGAGGTGTTGCGCTGCCCGGTCCATGGGATCGAATTTGACCTGCTCTCCGGGCGGGCTCTCAATGGCCCCGAGGGGTGTGTGGGCCCTCTGGCCTTTGTGCCCATCGTCTACGAGGGCAATACGCTGGGCGTAGACCTTTAAAACCGCCGCGCCGTCCCTATTTATATCGGGCTTTGCACCGAGTCGCCGCGCGGCCCATTCCGGGCGGCCACGGCGCGGTGTAAAACACCTTACCCGGTTCTCGCTGGCGCCCCATTGGGTTATAATCGCGCGTTTTTTGGCCCCTGTGGGCATTGCTGGCGATGGTTGCTCTTGCAGAGCATTTGATTGAGGAACACGACAATGCCCATCTACGAATATCAGTGTCAATCCTGTAACCACAATATGGAAGCACTGCAGAAGCTCAGCGACGAGCCTCTGGTAGACTGCCCGGCCTGTGGTCAGGCGAGCCTGAAAAAGAAAATCTCAGCGGCGGGCTTTCGCCTGAAAGGCAGCGGCTGGTACGAGACGGACTTCAAAAAGTCCAACCAGAAAAACCTGGCGGGCGAGCGCGGCGGCAGTAAGAGCGCCGAGAGCAGCTCCGGGGGTGACAAGGCCTCCAAACCCGCCAACTCCAGCGCAGCGTCGGCCTGACAGACAGACGGCGCCGCGACGACTTTGAACCGAGACGGCAAATAACGGGAAAGCACTATGCGCAGTGATTACTGTGGCACACTGACAGCCAAAGACATTGATCGGGAAGTGACCCTGTGTGGGTGGGTTGATCGCCGCCGTGACCACGGTGGTGTCATCTTTATCGACCTGCGCGATCGCGAGGGTATTGTACAGGTAGTGTTCGATCCGGATACCGGCGATCACTTCAACCTGGCTGACCGGGTCCGCGGCGAGTACGTGCTGCAGGTGACCGGTAAGGTGCGCGCCCGGGATGCCGCCACGGTCAATCCCAACATGGCCACCGGTGAGGTGGAAGTCTACGGCACCGGCCTGACCATTCTGAACGAGGCGGAAACCACCCCCTTCCCGCTGGACTCCCACGCGTCCGTGGGCGAGGATGTCCGCCTCAAATTCCGCTACCTGGACCTGCGCCGGGCGGAAATGCAGAAAGGTCTGAAATTCCGCTCCAAGGTCACCAATCTGGTGCGTAACTACCTGGACGACCACGGCTTTCTGGACATCGAAACCCCGATTCTGACCCGCGCCACCCCCGAGGGTGCCCGGGACTACCTGGTGCCGTCGCGCACCCACGAGAACAAGTTCTTTGCACTGCCCCAGTCGCCCCAGCTGTTCAAGCAGCTGCTGATGGTCTCCGGGTTCGATCGCTACTATCAGATCGCCAAGTGCTTCCGCGATGAAGACCTGCGCGCCGATCGCCAGCCGGAATTCACCCAGATCGATATTGAAACCTCCTTTATGGACGAAGAGGGCATCATGTCGGTCACCGAGGGCATGATCCGCACCATCTTCCAGACACTGAAAGAGGTGGACCTGGGCGACTTCCCGCGCATGACCTATGCCGATGCGATGCAGAAGTACGGCTCCGACAAGCCGGACCTGCGTATCCCGCTGGAGCTGGTGGATGTAAAGGATCTGATGGGCGAGGTGGACTTCAAGGTCTTCTCCGGCCCGGCCAAAGACCCCAAAGGCCGCGTCACCGCCCTGAAAGTGCCCGGCGGCAACGAGAAGTTGACCCGCAAGCAGATCGACGACTACACCAAGTTTGTCGGCATCTACGGTGCCAAGGGCTTGGCCTACATCAAGGTCAATGACAAAAATGATCTGGAAGAGGGCCTGCAGTCGCCGATCGTGAAGTTCCTGCCCACCGACGTGCGCAAAGCCATTCTGGAGCGGGTAGAAGCCGACAATGGCGACCTGATCTTCTTCGGTGCCGATAAGGCCACCGTGGTAAGCGAAGCCTTGGGCGCGCTGCGCTGCAAGCTGGGTGAGGATCTGGACCTGTACACCTGCGAGTGGGCTCCCCTGTGGGTGGTCGACTTCCCGATGTTCGAGGAAGAAGACGACGGTTCCCTGAACAGTCTGCACCACCCGTTCACCGCGCCTTCCTGCTCCCCGGAGGAACTGGAGAAGAGCCCGGAGACGGCCCTGTCCCGCGCCTACGACATGGTGCTCAACGGCACCGAGCTGGGTGGCGGCTCTATCCGTATTCACAACCAGACCATGCAGCAGGCGGTATTCCGCGCGCTGGGCATCGGGGAAGAGGAGCAGCGCGAGAAGTTCGGCTTCCTGCTGGATGCCCTCAAATACGGTGCACCGCCCCACGGTGGCCTGGCCTTCGGTCTGGACCGTCTGATCATGCTGATGATCGGCGCCGGTTCGATCCGCGATGTGATCGCCTTCCCGAAAACCCAGAGCGCCGCCTGCGTCATGACCGACGCGCCGGGTGCGGTAGACGAACAGCAGCTCAAAGACCTGAACATCCGTCTGCGTAAGAAAGAAAAACCGGCCGCTGAGTAGGCAACGTTTATTGAGCGTGGGGCAGTGGGACGACGCCTGGGATTGGGGTAAGACCTCCCAGGACACGCCGTAAACCCATCCCTGGGGGCTCGCATCGCGGGTCCCCCGCTCCACGG
>NZ_DFTP01000045.1:0-1851 GCF_002381585.1 Marinimicrobium sp. UBA4209 | reverse complement strand
AACCCATCCCTGGGGGCTCGCATCGCGGGTCCCCCGCTCCACGGTCCTGGGAGGTCTTACCCCAATCCCAGGCTCGCTTGGTCACTTTGTAGATATCACGAGTAGGTCGGGTTGGCGCGCAGCGCGTAATCCGACACGCAAATACAAGGAAATTCGGTACCTCAATTGTCGGATTACCGCCAAGGCCTAATCCGACCTACGGGGACTATTGGACTCTGTAGCAGAATGGACAAGAGGTGATACCAGAGTGCTGAGGGCCGATTTGGGGTGTAGGGTTGCCAGACCGTGGAGCGGGGGACCCGCGATGCGAGCCTACAGGGATGTATTTACGGCGTGTCTGGCAACCCTACACCCCAAAGCGGACCGGACGTGATGCCAAAACAGGATTCGCTATAGATTTACTAAAAATCACACTCGAAAACCCGACTTATAACAGACCAGTAAGTGGAGAATATTCATGGCTGGCCACAGTAAATGGGCTAACATCAAACACCGCAAAGCCGCCCAGGACGCCAAACGCGGTAAAGTATTCACCAAAATCATTCGCGAGCTTACCGTCGCCGCCAAAGGCGGTGCCGCGCCTGAAGACAACCCCCGCCTGCGTACCGCCATGGACAAAGCCCTTGGCGCCAACATGAAAAAAGACACCATCGACAAGGCCATTGCCCGTGGTGCCGGGGCCGGTGAGGGCGACAACTACGAAGAAGTCACCTACGAAGGCTACGGCGCCAATGGCATCGCCGTGCTGGTCGAATGCATGACCGACAACAAAAACCGCACCGTGTCCGAAGTACGCCACGCCTTCAGCAAACGCGGCGGCAACCTCGGCACCGATGGCTCCGTCGCCTACCTGTTCACCCGCATGGGCCAGATCAGCTTCGAGGGCATCACCGAAGAAGACATCATGGAAGCCGCGCTGGAAGCCGGGGCCGAAGATATTGTCACCAACAGTGACGGCACCATCGACGTTCGCACGCCCTTCGAGGAGTACTTCGCCGTGAAAGAGGCGCTGGTGGCCGCCGGCTTCGAGCCCACCAATAGCGAAATCATCATGCTCCCGTCCACCACCATTGAGGTGGACAAAGAAGGTGCTGAGAAGCTGTTGGCGCTGATCGACATGCTCGAAGACCTGGACGATGTCCAGAACGTCTATACCAACGGCGACATCCCCGATGAGGTGATGGAGCAACTGAACGCATAAAGGGGCGTCAAGCCCCAGAGGTGGCCATGACCCGCATACTGGGTATCGACCCGGGTTCGCGCAAGACCGGCTTTGGTGTGATCGAGCGCATCGGCGGCAAAGTGGCCTATATCACCAGCGGCGTGATTAGGGTGCCCGAAGGCAGTCTGCCGGAGCGTCTCAAGGTGATTTTTGATGCCATCACCCAGATCGTCCAGCAGCAGAGCCCGGATGTGGTGGCCATTGAGCAGATTTTCATGGCCAAAAATGCCAGCTCGGCCCTCAAACTGGGCCAGGCCCGCGGCGCGGCGATCACCGCCGCCGTGGTGCAGGACCTCTCGGTCTACGAGTACGAAGCCCGAAAGGTCAAACAGTCGGTGGTCGGTACTGGCGCGGCGGACAAGGCGCAGGTACAACACATGGTCAAGGCCCTTCTGCGCCTACCGGGCACCCCCCAGGAAGACGCCGCCGACGCCCTGGCCGTAGCCCTCTGCCACTCCAATACCCAAGACCAATTGATCGCCTTGGCGGGCAAACGCAGTTTCCGGCGGGGTAGGGTGGTGTAGTTTTTCCGAACCTCTCTGAATTACCTGCAGTGGTTGCGGAGAGTCCGGTCTGAAGTGGGGTAAGGGGTTCCCAGACACGCCGTGAATACGGTCCTACG
Source organism: Marinimicrobium sp. UBA4209 (assembly GCF_002381585.1). Lineage (NCBI taxonomy): Bacteria > Pseudomonadati > Pseudomonadota > Gammaproteobacteria > Cellvibrionales > Cellvibrionaceae > Marinimicrobium > Marinimicrobium sp. UBA4209. The sequence goes on along the minus strand of NZ_DFTP01000045.1, from coordinate 7 downwards.
CGCTCCC
>NZ_DFTP01000044.1:31101-41715 GCF_002381585.1 Marinimicrobium sp. UBA4209 | reverse complement strand
CGCCCGCCGAGCTGAAAAGACGCTGACTTATCCGACGTTTTCACCTTGATACCGCTCTCGGTATCGATCACAAGGTCTTTGCCGCTGGTCGTAACAGTTCCGGCCTGTGCGGCGGAAGCTGCAGAAATCGCCAAAGCCAAGCCCAAATATTTCTTGCTCATAGTGGTTTTTTCCTTTCAGTTTGCTTGTGGGTATTGAAGACTCCTAACTTGCAGTCGGGTGTTTAAATAGGCTGTAAAGACAACCAGAGTCACTACCACGTCATTTGAAAACCGGGCCATTCTACCGAAAACCGGCTCAAATATGTCACTTTGGTGTCGGTTTAATGTCCGTTACGTGAACATTTTATGTCGTAATAATGACATTTTTATGACAATCTGTAATTCATTGCGCGCCGCCCCCGTCCTGACCGGGCCGGCACCGCCGAGCTTCGCTTTTTCCCGGCGAACCGACTACAGTAATTACTATCGGGCCGCGTTTGGCATCCCGACCACTGACGCATCAACGATTGTGCGGCTATTCTCTTGATGCCTTACTCTTGAAATAGCCCAGATGCCTGTAAAATACCAATTTCCGTCGGCACTTACGGATTATTCATGGCCACATCGCTGAAAGTATTGTTTATTGAAGACTCCGAAGCAGACGCCGAGCTCACCACCGCCGAGCTGGTTCGCGGCGGTTTTGATCCTCACTGCCATCGGGTCGAAACGGCGCCGGACCTGGAAGCGGCGCTGGAGCAACCCTGGGACCTGATCATCTGCGACTATCGCCTGCCGCGCTTCAGCGCCGAGGATGCGCTGGCCGCTTTGAAACGAAGCGGACAGGACATCCCTTTCATCATCATGTCGGGCGCAGTGCAAGCCGAAGACACCGTCAACCTGCTCAAGCAGGGCGCCCACGACTTCATGGACAAACATGCTCTTGCACGTCTGCTGCCCGCTGTCGAGCGGGAACTTCGAGAGGCGGAAATTCGCGCCAAACGGCGCAAGGCCGAAGAGCGGGTCAGAGTGCTGTCCCGTGCGGTTGAGCAAAGCCCGGTTTCGGTCGTGATCACTGACCCCAGCGGCAACATCGAGTACGTGAACCCCCGGTTTGAGGAACTGACCGGCTATTCCGCCGAGGAAGCCACCGGCCGCGAGTTGGGTTTCTCCATGGTTGACCAGGACAGCGCCCAGGCTTTATCCGAGCTGTGGTCGACCGTCAGCGGTGGCCGGGAATGGAGTGGCGAGTTCTGCAGCGCCCGCCGGGACGGGCAACTGCTGTGGGAGCAAGTCAGCGTCTCCCCCCTAACTGACACGGACAACCGGATCACCCACTACGTCGTCATCAAAGAGGACGTGACGGTTCGGCGCAGCTATGAAGAACAGCTGTTGCGTCAGGCGCACTACGACCAACTGACCGGCCTGGCCAACCGGGTGCTGATGATCGACCGGATGAGCGTCGCCCTGGAGGCGGCCCAGCGGGATGATCACAAGTGTGCCCTGCTGGTCATTGACCTTGATCACTTCAAGAATGTGAACGACAGTCTTGGACACAGTATTGGCGACAACCTTCTGAAAGAGTCCGCCGGGCGCCTCAGCGGTTGCATCCGCGGCGGCGACACGCTGGTACGGATGGGCGGCGACGAGTTTGTAGTGATCATGCCCAAAGTCGACTCCGCCCGCGAGGCCCAAAAAGTGGCCGAGCAGATCATCCAGCAGTTTGAGCGCCCCTTCACTATCATCGGAAAGCAATACCGGGTCACCGCCAGCATCGGTATTGCGCTCTACCCCGAAGACGGAAAAAACCCCCACCTGGTTCTGCGCAATGCCGACCTGGCGATGTACAAGGCGAAGGACCTGGGGCGCAATCAGTATCATTTCTTCACCGAAGAGATCAATCAGCAATTGATTGAACGGTTGGAGCTCGAGGGACGACTGAGGCGGGTTCTGGACAAAGGTGAGCTGACCCTGCACTACCAGCCCATCTATTCACTCGAGGGAAACTTTGTCACCGGCGTCGAGGCCCTGGTCCGCTGGCGCCAGCCCGACGGCAGCCTCTGGGGACCCTACCGGTTTATTCCACTGGCGGAAGAGATCGGAATGATCCGCGCGATCGACAACTGGGTTCTGCGCAGTGCCCTACGGACGATGGCGCCTTGGCTTTCGGATAGCAACGAAACCATGCGCCTGACTCTGAATATCTCCTCCCAGCAATTGCAGATGCCCGGGTTCCATCAATACGTTGCCGAACAACTGACCGCCAACGGTGTCACGCCCTCACAGCTGGAGCTGGAAATTACCGAGCGAATGCTGGTGGATAATTCCGACTCGACGCAGGAAAACATCCAGCGCCTTTGTGACATGGGCGTACGATTGTCGATTGACGACTTTGGTACCGGGTACTCTTCGTTGGGCTACCTTCAGAACTACCCATTCCACACACTGAAAATTGATCGCAGCTTTGTCTGCAACATCGGAATCAATACGCATACGGCGCGGCTGATTGACACCATCATCACCATGGGACACGGCCTGGGTATGGAGATTGTGGCGGAGGGGATTGAATCGGATCTTGAACGTCAGTTTCTGAAAGCTCATGGCTGCGATCAGGGGCAGGGCTATCTGTTCAGTCATCCACTGCCGTTGGAGCAGCTTCGTCCGTTGCTCGAAAAAGCGGTTCAGGAACAGCCGTCGTTTTCAGAAAATCAGCCTGACGGATAAAAGAACTCCCGCAGGGGTTGCTGCGGGAGTCAAAGGTTCACTCTCAAGAGAATGCTGAATTGTTATTTCAACCAGCGCCTCAGGCAGGGGCAATTACCCACCAACCCATCGCTCTCGCTTTCGCCTCCAACTCCCGTCCACCACTGACCACCGTCGGTTGACCGACGGCACTGAGCATCGGGAAGTCCGACACATCATCGCCATAGGCAAAACAGTGTTCAGGCACAGCGCTCTGAGCCTCCAGGAACTGTGTCAACGCCTCCACCTTGCCGGAGCCGATGGTCTGGGGCGGGAGAATTTCACCGGTATAGCGCCCCTGATGGACCGCCAGGCGGGTCGACAGCAGATGCTGCACCTGTAACTCCTGCGCAATCGGCTCAAGCAGTGCCGGAAAAGAACCGGATACAAACACCACTTCTCGCCCCGCCCGCTGATGGGCGCGCAGTTCGGCCAATGGACGGGGGTGATAAAACGGCGCCTGGCCGTGACGCATTTCATCAAACCAGACCCTCCCCATGGCACGGACCTCTTGAGGACACCGGCCCTTGAAATGGCGGTAATACAGGCGGTTAAGAAACTCCCAGGAGGCTCCGGGGTGCAAGTGCTGGCGCAGGTCCTGTTCGTAAGCGCGCTGCCCTTCATCGTCACCGGTTCGGTGATACCAGAAGGTCTGAAAGCTGAGCATGCTTTTGATCGAAATCAGCGTGTCGTCAACATCAAAAAACACATACTCTTGTGTCAATGTCGGTAATGCCGTCATGAAAACACCTCCCTGCGACTCAGAAGTTATCGACGCGCTGCAACATCTCGGCATAGGCAGCCGCTGCACTCTGCGCCTGGAGCTGACCGTCCACAAACGCCAGATGCGCCTGTTGCGCCTTGGCCGCCATGGTCGCTTCGCGTTTGCCGATCCGGGCCTTGTCCATGGCGGCAAAGGTGAAGGTCAGTGAGGAGACATCCATCCCGCACTGTTGCACCACCGCCTCGGTCACAAAACTCAACTTCCGCGGGTTATCCGTGCTCTGCTCCAGAATCCGACACTCAATGGTGGCCGACACCGGAAAGGCAAAGTTATTGTACTTGACGGACATGTCGTTCAGGACGAAGGCGTAATCCACCTCGTTATCCGGAAGAAAGTACTGCTCAACCACGGCCAACATCCCCTGACGGGCGGCCTCGATCAGAATCATACCCTGGACGTGTTGACCGCTCTGGTGGTCTTGCATCAGTTCGCACTGCTCATCAATCAGCAAATGCATGGTAAAGCAGTCTGCGGTCTGCCGGACCGGAACGGAAATCAGGGTATTTTCCGGACGATGCTTGTGGGTAAGAGTGGCCGGAGCGCGGGTCGGTAGACTGTGCCACAGCGTAAAATCAAACTGACTCAGGTTAGGCGACTGAGCAGCCTGCTCCAGTAACTGCCTTACATTCTCATCACTCAGACCCTGACCGGGAACCAATACGGTTCGCCCCTGGCCGGGTACCAATGGAATGGACAGACTCAACAGGCCACGCAGATTGGAGTAGGTTATGGCATCTTTGCCCTGTACATAGGCTGAAAACTTGTCACCGACGACAAGTACAATACGCTGCTTCATGATTTCCACCTCAGCTATTTAATGAAATGTGCCCACCAGATCGGTGTGGCATCAAATAGCTCAGTGCAAAAATGCGACCCTTTCGGTACGCTTCACGTTATTTTTTGAAGTCGAAATTTTTGACAGACTCACAGGATGAAGATAACCGGTTGTTAAATCGACTGTTTTTGAATTCGTTTCAGGCGTAGACCGGCAAAATCCCCGCCGTGCCGGAACGGCTGTGCTAGGATTCAGACGGAACGGGCCACCAGTCTGGCCACAAAATCATCAAAATGATCAATAATTAGTCAAATTTATGACGCTCCCGGAATTGTCAACACTCAAACCCGAAAGAAGCGACAACTTTCAGACAAACCTGCCTACAAACAACGTGCAAATGAGGTTTTCGGTGAAAAAAACGCCATTGTTCCGTACATTCCTTCGCCCTATTACCCTTACTCTGAGCGGAGTCGCGCTGCTACTCGCCCTGCCTACGGCTGCGGACCAAAGCGTATCGGACGCCCCCCCCGAGACCCCATTGAAATTTATTACCATTGACGTCGCCCCCTGGGCATCCAACAATCCCGAAACCGGGCAAAAGGAAGGCGCCTTCGTGGCGATTGTGGACGCTCTGTCCGAGCTCACCGGGTTGACCATCGAGACCACGCTGACGCCCTTCGCGCGTGTCGATCGGGAGTTGGAGGCTGGTACTCATGACTGCACCATCCTGGTTCCCCGGGACGAATCCATTGTGATTCATGGCGAGCTGGTGGCGGATCATGACGTGGGCATTCTGTCCCACAAAGGCAACCCCATTGATGACTATGCCGACCTACAGGGCACCACCATTTCTCTGCTGCGTGGCTCCGCCATATCACCGGAGTTCGATCAGGACGAGGCCATCAACAAGGTGTACGACACCGACTATCTGATCGCGCTGCGCAAGCTGGATCGTCAGCGGGTCGCCGGCGTCGCCGGTGCCATCCCCACGCTCAAGTTCCTGGCCAACGAAAACGGGCTGGGGGATATGCTGGCACCGGCCCTGAAACTGACCGACATTCCGCTGGTATTCCAGTGCTCACGGCAATCCACCCAACTGGCGTTGATGCCCTCGCTGAATGCGGCCATTGAAACCCTGAAACAGTCCGGCCGTCTGGAAGAAATCACCGATCTGTACCACTTCTAACGGATTATCACTCCATGGTTTTTCGGATTCCCGGCCTTGCCAGCCTGCGTGACCTGAAGCGTTCGGGCATCGGGCAGCGCCTGTTGGTGCAGATCATCCTGTTCAGCTCACTGATCACTCTGGTCGCTACCCTGATACAGCTCTACACCGACTATCACCGCGACGTGGGCACCATCAAGAACCGGCTGGATGATATCGAGGGCAGCTACCTTGGCAGCATCAGCGCCAGCCTGTGGAATCTGGACGTACAACAGTTGCGTCTGCAACTTGAGGGAATCCATCAACTACCGGATATCCAGTCGGTGTCCGTGCGGGAGAGTTCGGATAACGTCGCCGACCCCCTGGCTTTGAGCCGCGGCGAAGGCGACAGTAAAAACGTCATCACCCGGCACTACCCGGTGATCCATATCCTCGCCTCCGGCCCCCGCCAGATCGGCACGCTGACGGTAGAGGCCTCCCTGAGCGAAGTGTACGCCCGCCTGCAGCAGAAGGCCGTGGTCATTCTCTTGAGTCAGGGCGTGAAAACCTTTCTGGTGTCGATGTTCATTCTTTATATTGTGGCCCGACTGATCACCTCGCACCTGGTGCACATTTCCGATCGGGTCAGTCGGTTTGAGATCAGTCAACAACAGCCGCCTCTTGCGCTGAACCGGCACCCCCCACCGGAACCCGATGAGCTCGACCAGGTGGTCACCGCCTTCAACACGCTGAGTAAAAACCTGCGTCAGGCCTATGATCATATGCATGAGGTCAACAATGCCCTGGCCAAAGATATCGTCGCCCGCCGTCAGGCCGAGGAGGAGGTCAAACGCCTTAACTCGGTGCTGGAACAACGCGTGCGCCAGCGCACCGCCGAGCTCGAAGCGGCGAATGCCGAGCTGGCCAGCTTCTGTTACTCCGTCTCTCACGACCTGAGAGCGCCACTGCGGCGCATTGAGGGCTTTCGGCGCATTCTGAATGACCGCTACCACGAGCAGGTGGACGACCAGGGACGGCACTACCTGGACCGCATTGCCGTCGGCACCCGGGAAATGTCCGAGATGATCGACAGCTTTCTGCGCCTGTCCCGGGCGACCCAGGGCGAACTGAAGGTCGAGATTGTCGACTTGTCCGCCAAGGTGCATCACCTGATCAATCAGTATCAAGAGCGCGAGCCAGAACGTGAGGTACACCCGCAAATTCAGGATGATGTACGCGCCCCGGTTGATAGTCATCTGTTCGATATGCTACTAAGTAACCTCATTGACAACGCTTGGAAATATTCCGGTCATCTCCCGGAGACGCACGTCGCGTTCGGTTTTCGAGAGGAGGATGGCGAGCGCATTTACTTTGTCAGTGACCGGGGCGATGGCTTCGACATGCAATACGCCGACCGGCTGTTCGCGCCCTTCAGCCGCCTGCACAAGGCGGAGGAATTTGAGGGGGTGGGTATCGGACTGGCCACGGTTCAGCGTATCATCACCCGACACGGTGGACGAATCTGGGCGGAGTCCCGCCCGGGTGAAGGAGCCACCTTTTATTTCACGTTGTGGGAAAGGAACACTGACCGTGAACAGGGACACCATACTATTAGTTGAGGATGACCCGGACGAGGCCGAGCTCGCGCTGTTCGGGTTTGGCCAGGTTGGCCGTCACTACGACATCCAGAGGTCCGAAACGGGGAAGAAGCCCTGGAGTTTCTCTTCGCCACGGGCCGCCATGCGGACCGCGCCACCGAGTGGGCCCCCAGCCTGGTGATTCTGGACCTGGACCTGCCCCGGGGTGAGCGGCTTTGAAGTGCTTCGACAGATCCGCTCGACCCCGGAATACCGCTACACACCGGTCGTCATATTGACCACATCCGACGAGCAATCAGATATCCTTCAAGGGTACCAGTTGGGTGTCAACAGCTACCTGTGCAAACCCGTTGATTTTGAAAGTTTTGCCGACCTGTTGCAGCAGGTCAGCGAATACTGGTTGTCCACCAACACCCAGCCGGGACGACGCCGCAATCCCTGAGTCACCCCCTCACCCGGCCAGCGTCGAGAGTGCCCTTTCCACTCCAAATCAGGTGCGCTCCGCTTCCAGTTCCTGCCACTGCTTTTCCAGGCGCTTGGCAGAGACCGGCATGCGGGTTTTCAGCGTCTGGGCAAAGAGCGACACCCGGAATTCCTCCAGGCTCCACCGGTACCCCTGAAGCGCCTCATTCAACGCCAACGCCTGACCGTCGCGATCCGTCCAGAAAGGCTCCAGGCGCTCCCAGAAGGGCGCCAGCTCATCCACCAGGCGGCGATCCTTGTTCGGGTCCAGAGGCGCCTTTTCCAGCCGAATTTCCAGCGCCTGCATATACCGTGGGTACTGGCGAAGCCAGTCCTCCGGAGTGCGATACAGCATACCGGGGTAAAACAGGTGGGCCAGTTGGGTGCGGATGTCCGACAAGGTAAACGCCAGTGGCAACTGAGTGCGGTGCTGCTTAAGCTGCTTTTTGATCTTGACCAGCGAGTGCAGACTGGTGGAGAGCACGTCCGCCAAACCTTGCGCCTGTATCACCAACCCTTCGCGCACCGCCTGCTTGCAACGCTCATAGGCCGGTGCCGTTCGGGGCAATTCGTTCAGTGGTAACCAGTTCGCCACGGCCGCCAGAAGCAGGTCATCAACCACCGCATCGCGCTTACCCATCTCCGCCACCGACAGAGCCAGCTCGTCTTTTTTCAGGAGCTCTTTGTGCAGGTACTTTCGGGTCTGGGAAAGCTCCAACAGAATCAGCCGCGCCAGCCCGCGCTGGGTCTGATAGGCGGCATCCGCCGCTTCATCCAACACCGCAATGGCCACCGAATCGCGCTTGTCCACCAGCGCCGGGTAAGCCCGTAACTGGATACCGCCGCGCTTGAGCTGCACCTCCTCCGGCAGTGTGTCCCAGTCCCATTGGGTCAGCTGGTCGCGCTCGATGCCCACCGCTGCCGATTGAATTTTCTCCTGGGCCTGCTCCCGATAGCGCTCGCGCAGCACCGCCAGATCCCGACCCCGGGCGATACAGCGCCCCCGCTCGTCCAGCACCTGGATATTGACCCGGTAAAAATCGTCAATGCGGGTGTCGTCCCAAGCCTCGGGCGGCACCTCGACCAGGGTCTGACGCTTGAGTTGGTGAGCCAGGGCATCGGTCAACGAGGTGTTGTCCGGCTGCATGCCGGTCAAGGCCCGGTCCACCACATCCGGTACCGGCACAAAGTGCTTGCGCCACTGCTTGGGCAACCCCTTGATCAGACTGATGCACTTGTCGCGCAGCAAGCCGGGCACCAACCACTCGAGGCGTTTTTCCGGCACCTGATGCAATAGGCTGACGGGCACCTGCAGATTCACCCCGTCGTCCTCGTGACCGGGTTCAAACTGATATTTCAGCGGAAAACTGACGCCGCGCCAGGTCAATGCGTCGGGGAACTGCGCCTCGGTCACCTCCCCGGCGTCGCGCTGCATCAGTTGCTCGCGCTCGATAAACAGCAAGCGTGGCTGGTCCTGCTCTACGGCTTTGCGCCACTGATCGAAGCTGGCGCGACTGGCCACCGAATCGGGAATCCGCTCGTCATAAAACTGATACAGGGCCTCATCATCGGCCAGAATGTCCCGACGCCGACTTTTCGCCTCCAGCTCATCCAGTTCAGCCACCAGACGCTGGTTATGAGCAAAGAATTTTGCGGGCCCGCCCCGTTCCGATTTCTTGGCGTAACGGCCCTCCACCAGCGCGGAGCGAATAAACACCTCGCGACAGGTGGCCGGTTCGATATCGGTGAAATCGACGCGTTGCTTTTCGACCAACACCAGTCCGTACAGAGACACCTTCTCGTAGGCCTTCACCCGTCCGCTCTTCGGGTCGTAGTGAGGCTCAAAGTAATGACGCTTGACCAGGTGTTTGGCCGCACTCAACGCCCACTGGGGATCAATCTTGCCCACCGTGTGGGCGTAAAGTCGGGAGGTTTCCAACAGCTCGGCCGCCACCAGCCACTTGGGCGTTTTCTTGAACTGGGACGAGCCCGGGAAAATCATGAATTTGCGATTGCGCGCCCCCAGGTATTCGCGGTCCTCCACATTGAAGCCCAGGTTGCCCAACAGACCGGTCAGCAGCGCGCGGTGCACCACCTCATAGTCCGCCGGCTCGCTGTTCTCCTTGAGTTTGAGATCCCGCAGGCTGACTTTCAGCTGATGGTGAATGTCCCGCCATTCACGCCAGCGAACGTAGTTCAGAAACTCTTTCTTGCACTGTTTGCGCATCTGATTCTGAGACAGGTCCTGACGCAACTGTTCAAAATAATCCCACAGATTCACAAAGCCGAGAAAGTCCGATTGCTCGTGCCAAAAACGACGATGGGACTGATCCGCCGCCTGCTGTTTGTCCGCCGGTCGCTCCCGTGGGTCCTGCACGGACAGGGCACTGGTAATGATCAACAGCTCCCGCACGCAGCCCAGCTCACTGGCGGCCATCAGCATTCTGGACAACCGTGGATCCAGCGGTAGGCGGGTGAGCTGTTTACCGGTGGGGGTCAGACGCCCCTTGCCATTGACCGCCTGCAGCTCTTCCAACAGCTTGAAACCATCGTTGATCAGGCGCCGATCCGGCGGGTCGATAAACGGAAACCGATGAATATCCCCCATGCGCAGTTGCAGCATCTGCAGGATCACCGCCGCGAGATTGGTGCGCAGAATTTCCGCATCGGTAAATTCGGGGCGCGCCAGGAAGTCCTCTTCGCTGTACAGGCGGATACAGATACCCTCCGCCACCCGACCGCAGCGCCCCTTGCGCTGATTGGCGCTGGCCTGGGACACCGGCTCGACCGGCAGGCGCTGCACTTTGGTCCGGTAGCTGTAGCGACTGAGTCGGGCAAAACCCGGATCGATCACATAGCGGATGCCAGGTACGGTGATTGACGTTTCCGCCACGTTGGTGGCGAGCACCACCCGCCGCCCCTTGTGCGGCGCAAAAACCTTTTGCTGTTCGGCCATGCTCAAGCGGGCGTAGAACGGCAGCACCTCCAGGTGCTGAAAACCCGCTTGGCGAATACTGCGCGCGGCCTCGCGAATTTCCCGTTCACCACTGAGAAACACGAGTATGTCACCACCGCGGGCGCCCTTGCCGACGCTGCGCTCGTGGGTTTCAATTTCGTGAATGGCGTCGAGT
>NZ_DFTP01000044.1:30108-31058 GCF_002381585.1 Marinimicrobium sp. UBA4209 | reverse complement strand
GCGGCCGATACCAGACATCCACCGGATAGGTACGACCGGACACTTCGATGATGGGGGCATCGTCAAAGTGTTGGGAAAACCGCTCCAGATCGATCGTGGCGGAGGTGATGATGACCTTCAGATCCGGGCGCTTGGGCAGCAACTGTTTGAGAAACCCGAGCAGGAAGTCAATATTGAGGCTGCGTTCGTGGGCCTCGTCGATAATCAGGGTGTCGTAGCGGGACAGAAAGCGATCGTTCTGGATTTCCGCCAGCAGTATCCCGTCGGTCATGACCTTGACCAGGCTCTGCTCACTGGTCTGGTCGGAAAACCGCACCTGGTAACCCACCAGCTCGCCCAGGGGCGACTGAAGCTCCTCGGCAATACGCTGGGAGACGGTGTGCGCGGCCACCCGCCGGGGCTGGGTATGGCCAATCATGCCGCTGACACCCCGCCCCAGTTCGAGACAGATTTTGGGGAGCTGGGTGGTTTTCCCGGAGCCGGTTTCCCCGGCCAGCACCACTACCTGATTATCGCGAATCAGTTCGGCGATTTCGTCCCGCTTGTCGCTGATCGGCAGGTCCGGATACACGATGGTCTGTGGCCGGTGTTGTTCGCGTTGCTCAAACCGCTGTTGGGAGCGTTGCCAGTGTTCCAGCCATTTGCTCTGGTCTTTGTCGACCGGTTGGCCGGCCTTGAGCCGCTCCTGGATGGCCTGCCAGCCTTTGGACAGACGAAACCGGTCCCGACTCAGTACGCGGCTGAGGTCGAGGCGTTGGGGAAATTGGTCGAGGGTCGGTGTTTCGGATTCAGACATAGCCAGCTCGGATGATTAAGCACGGCATGATAGCAGAGAGGGCCGCTGTATCGCAGGGGGTGCCAGTAGAGAGGTGTCGGATTGGCAGCTTCGCATCGTAGTGCTGCGGGTGGGATATAGGGTAACGGCGGATGCGCTTCGCTTATCCGCCCTA
>NZ_DFTP01000044.1:0-30026 GCF_002381585.1 Marinimicrobium sp. UBA4209 | reverse complement strand
AGCCCGCATCCGCCGTTACCAAACGCCCATGATTCACATTATTCGAGCAGACTACGCAGCATCCAGGCGGTTTTTTCGTGGAGTTGGATGCGCTGGGTGAGGAGGTCGGCGGTGGCTTCGTCGCTGGCTGACTCTACCACCGGGAACAGCGAGCGGGCGGTGCGGACCACCGCTTCATGCCCTTCGACGGAACGTTTAATCATATCTGTCGCACTCGGAACACCCGGTTCCTCTTTGATGCTGCTCAGCTCGGAAAACTCCTTATAAGTACCCGGCGCCGGGAAACCGATCGAACGGATACGCTCCGCGATCACATCCACCGCCTCGGCCAGCTCAGTGTAATGCTCCTCGAACATGATGTGCAGTGTCTGGAACATCGGGCCGGTGACGTTCCAGTGGAAATTGTGGGTCTTCAGATACAAGGTATAACTGTCCGCCAGCAACCGCGACAAGCCTTCCGCAATCTGCTCACGATCACTCTGTTTGATACCAATATCGATTTCCATGACCTTCTCCTCAATGGATGAATAGCGGCCCCACCTGACGGGGCCCCGATTGAATTAGCTTAATTGGATGTATGCGTGCGGAACAGCGCCTTTTCAAGGCTGGGGCGCAAATACACTTTTATCACATTGATAGCATCACGCTATGCGACATTTTACCGGCCGTTCGGGTCATCACTGTTATCGTCAAACAGCTGATCGTCACCCAAAGGGAAAAGCGACTCTTCCTCGTCCGCTGACGCCGGCTTGGGCGGCGGCGGTTGCGTCGGCGCGGGTGTGTCGGGTGAATCGCTGGGCGACTCCAGTTCCGACTCGAGTTGCTGCATGGGGGGAGGTGCGCCGGTGTCAGACGGCGCGGGTTCATCGTCGGTGTCATCCAACACCTGGGTTTTGCGCCCACCCATGATGGCGCGATAGCCAAAATAAGCGAGCACCAGAAGCAGGCCGTTGGCCAGCACCAGGCTGCCGGCCAGCAGCAGCGGGTGCGTAGGCTCCCGCGGCTCGGCGGTTGCGGTTTCCGGGCCGGCGGGTTCGGTGTCGACCACACTGGGCTGCCCCAACGTCAGGGTCGAGGGCGGTGGCTCGCTGTCCTGTCCCTGTCGTGCGCGCTCGGCGGCGGCCACACTGTCATCCAGTTCTTCGCGCAGCGAACCGATCGCATCGCCCAGCGGGTCCGGCTGCGGATCCCCCTCTTCCGGGTAGGTAAAGTACTGGGTCGGCAGATGCTCTTCAAACGCTCGCCCGTCCACTGTCTGACCGCTGGCCTGCAATGAAATCCGGTAGTTGGCCCGCTCCTCGGGACTCAACGTATGGCGCCAGATACCGGGGCTTTCGGCCTTCAGGGTAAGCACTTCACTGTGCCCGCCCGAGTGGCGGATGTGAACCACCACATCAGTTTGCCCGGGGTTGATGGTCTCTTTGCCGTCCACCATCAGATCCCAGTGCACATTGTCCCCGTCAAGCCGCTTGGTCAGGCTGACATCAAACTGGGAGGCCACAGTCATTCGGTGCGTGAACAGCCGCTCAAAGCTCTTGCCATCGAGTGTCAGCCGCAGCTCATAATCCCCGGGGCGACGGGGTGCCGGCAGCACCAACTCATAACGCCCGTCTTCGGGAGGAGGCCCCTGCCAGGTTTTCAGGGCCAACTCACTTTCGACCGTACCGCTGAGCTCCAGCGTCAAGGTCAAAAGATCCAGCAGTGCGGGGTTACTGACAATGCCCCTCTGGTCCTTCAGATAAAAATTGACCGGAATCGGCTCGCCAACATTGATGTTGTTGACCAGGGGCTCTACCACCAGTTGCAGGTTACTGATGATGGTCAGCCGGCTGTGCGGTTGCAGTTGCGCGTTGATCTCCCAGCGACCGGGGGATGGATCGGTCACCGTGATCAGATCGTAGTCCGGGGTGCCGTACCAGTGCAGATCGGGGCGCTCGGAGGCGGCATGATAGCGAAGGCCATCGGGTGAGGTGAGCTCGGTGGCGTCCTGATCCGGCGCCTTGCGCACCAGAGCGGTAAACTCCTGGATACTGTCATCGATCAGGAACAGCCCACCGGTAATTGGCAGACGCTCGGCGGGCACCGTCTGCTGAAAAATCTGCAGCAGGCTGTCCATCAGCTGTTCGGCGTTGCGCGCTTTGCTGAACAGACCATCCGAACCACGAGCCATATCGCGCAACAGTGCCTCGTCGGTCTCATCCGAGAGGCCGATGGTATGAATCCGGTAACCCAGAGCGTGCAACTGGGGGACCAGCTCATTCACCACTCGCTGCTGCTCCCGGGCACTGATTCGCGGGTCCGGACTGACGTCCACCACCCCGTCGGTCAACAGGATGATGTCGGTGCGCGGGGCGGCGCCCTCCGAGCGCTCGGCTCGATCGTAGGCCGCGCCTTCCAGCGCCGCCCCGATATGGGTATAGAGGGCAACCGAGTTGATCTCACCGACGCGCTCCAGCGCTCCGGTCTTCCAGCGATCATCAACCTCCCGGTGAGGAATCAGGGCGTTGACCTCCTGCCCAAAGGTCCACACCCCCGCCCGAGCGCCCGGGGGTAACAGGCGCACCAGCAGAGAGAGCGCCGGGCGGCGAAGATTGTCCGGGTCGGTGCGCTTCATGCTGCCGGAGATATCCACCACCAGGCGGATATCGGCCTGCTCGGTCTGCGGTTCCTGGGCGGACAGCGGTACCAGTAGCACCAGCCCCAGGATCAACAGCGCCGCCCGGCACCCGGTTTTCATGGTCAGACCAGCAGGTCCAGCGCGCGGCGGCCCTTTTCGGTCAGGTACCAGCGCACCCCTTTGCGGGTATTGAGTTTGCCCGCCAGCTGTCGGTTGACCAGCACGTTCAGTGACTTCTGGATGGTCGTCTCGTCCGCCCCGGCCTCGCGACACAAGCCCGCCATGGAGCGATAGATGTGCCGCCCCACGCCAAGCGTCTTGAGAACCTTACTGGCGGCAATATCCAGTTCTTCGTTCGGATTCAGGGGGCCGGCGTTGTCATCGACATCGGTGTCCTGCTCGGTTTCGGTATCCAGCAGCGGCAGCAACTCCTCCTGCATGACCCGCAGCTCGTGCTGCATGGCCTCAACCTGATTACGGGCCACCTGCGCCTCACGCAGAATGCGTTTTGGGGTACTGGTCAGTACCAGGCGGGAGCCAATCGCCACGATCAGACAGAAGCCCGTGTAGATGAGCAACCGCGAAGGGTCTTCCTGGATCTGGGTGATCAGGTCACTCTGAACAAAGAACAGAATCACCGGTACCAGGAACGCCGCGCCGATACCCAGCACGATACAGCGCGGCAGCGCCGCCTCGTCATCACGCTCCTGGGTCAGTTGATAGTAGTTGATTAGCCCGCCGAAGACGCCGGCAATACTCATGACCGCCGCCAGAATGAAAATGTGATTTGCCATGAAGTTCTCCTGTGCAAACGCCCAACCCTCAATACTCAAAGAAGGCAATCGGTGTGAGCGTTTAATTACTCTTAGTTATAGCAGGTTTGCCCCAGACGGCAATCTCAGTCCGCCTCGGGCTGGGCGGGTCGGGGGCGCACGAGCAACTGGAAGATCAGCGATATGACCAGTGCCACCAACCAGACGCCCAACATGATCAGTCCGGACCGCGAGGCGCTGTCCAGGGTATCGAACAGGCCGTCGAGCACCAGCACAAACAACGCCGGAGCCAGGAAAACGGCGTCGTCAACCAACATTGGACCGGGTGTCAGCAACAGTGCGGCGGCCGACTCCAGGAGCAGGTGTCGCCACTCACGCCGAAATCCCCGGGTCACCCGCCAAGCGGTGACCAGAAGCGCCAAGGCTCCTACCAAATACACGATCCAGGCAAGGGTGTATCCCGTTGTCATAGGTTGTCGGCTCCTGTGTTCAGCTCTTGAGTATTCATCACTATCGAAGCGGCCCCGGGTCAGACCCAGAGCACCGCTCGCTCCTCCCATTCCTCTTCCGGCACGTCGGATTCCGAAACAAAACGTCCAGCAGCGGACACCCCGGCCCGGCGCACCGACGCGGGGTCGCCGGAGATCAGCGGATGCCAATCCGGCAGCGGGATACCCTCCGCCAGCAGCCGGTAGGCGCAGGTCGAGGGCAGCCAGTGGAAATCGGAGACGTCCTTCGGGCGCAGCACGGTGCAGTCGGGGACATTGCGTTGGCGGTTGGGGTAGTCGCTGCAGCAGGCCGTAGCCGAATCCAGATAACGGCAGGCAACATCGGTGTAGAGAATCTCCCCGGTATCTTCGTCCTCGAGTTTGTGCAGACAACACTTACCGCAGCCATCACAGAGGGACTCCCACTCCTCGGCGGTCATCTCTCCAAGCGATTTGCGCTCCCAGAAAGCCTGCTGTGCCAAGTCTCAATGCCCCAATTTGGAGTTGTGCAGGCGAACCTGAGCCGCCTCCGCATCCGCGTGGGGACTGGGCGGCATCTGCAGGTAATAACCGGGTTCTTCCAGGCAGGCCAACACACGCTCGGCGGTAGTACGCGCCAATTTACGTTCCGGGGTCAGCGCCAGCACCATGGCCGATTGCGGTGTGCCGAACCGCCGAAGCAGGTCTTCCGGAACCCGCTCAAGCCCCTCTTCGCGTTTGACGTAGAGGTACATGCCCTCTTCTTTCGGGCTGCGAAAGATCTCAACCAACTGTTTCATGAGGGCTCCTGTTGCGGCTCGACGTCCGCCCGGTGCGCTTCCGCCGTCTCGAGCAGACCCTGCCCCAGAAGCTCATGGCGCCAACCCTGTAGCCGCTCGGGCAACTCGAAGGACCCACCGTTGAGGCCGGAGCGGACAATGGCCTCGTATTCACGTTTGCGCACCAGCAGCTCCGGCGGTAAATCCTGGGCTTCCGCCAGTTCACGGACGTAGCGTTTGAGCGCTTTCATCAAGGGTGCCTCGGCCTTACCCAGGGGCGGCTCCAGTCGCTCGGGCCAGCCCGATTCCGGTTCCTCCAACGCCAGGCGAATCTCCGCCATCAGCGCCTCGCCCTCCTCTTTCTGGGTGTGGGCGGGCACCTCCTTGAGCGTGCGCAACTGGGCCAGGTCAGTGGGTTGACGGCGAGCCAGTTCCCACAGGCCATTTTCCTTGATCAGCCGGTTGCGCGGTCGATCGCGCTCTCGCGCCTCCCGCTCACGCCAGGCACTGAGCCGGCGCAGCACGGCGAGCTCCCGCGGGCGCAACTTCCAGGCCGACCCCACCTTGCGGTAATAGTCATTGAAGTCTGGCGTGCTCTTGGCGTTCGCCACCAGATCAGCGCTGTCCGCTCGCGCCCAATCCAGGCGCCCCTGCTCTCTCAGGCGCTGCAACAATTTGCCGTAGATGACCAGCATGTGCGCCACATCGAGCGCCGCGTATTTTTTCTGAGGGACCGACAGGGGTCTCTGTAGCCAATCCGAACGGGTCTCTCCCTTGGGAATCTCGATGCCCAATAGCTGTTGAATCAGATTCGCGTAACCCAGGGAAAAGCCGAAACCGGCAAAGGCGGCGCCGATCTGGGTATCAAACAGTGGCTCGGGTACCACCCCCAACCAGCGTTGGAACACTTCCAGATCCTCTGAGCAGGCGTGCAGCACTTTGGTCACGGCCGGATTCTGAAACAGGTCTCTGAGCGGCTCCAGGTTTTCAATGGCCAGCGGATCGATCAGGTAACAGCCGCGGCCATCGCCGATCTGCAGCAGGCCAGCGATCGGGTAGAAGGTCTCCGAGCGCATAAACTCGGTGTCCACCGCAATGGCGCCCTGCTGGCTCCACCGCTCGCACAGCTCAGCCAGTTCGGCGTCCTGGTCAATCCAGATGGGCTCTGTGGGTATGGTCGTCATAAGGCCTTTCGACTGGAAAATGCGTGGGCTAGCGTGCCGCCGTCGACGAACTCTAGCTCGCCCCCCAGCGGCACCCCGTGGGCAATTCGGGATACGGTGACGCCAAGATCCTTGGCCCGCTCACTGATGTAGAAGGCTGTGGTCTCCCCCTCCATGGTCGGGTTGGTCGCGAGGATGACTTCGCTGACCGCACCGGTTTTCAACTGATTGACCAACTGATCGATGCCAATGTCTTCAGGCCCGATACCGTCGATCGGCGACAGGCGGCCGAGGAGCACAAAGTACTTACCCTGGTAGCCACCGGCCTGCTCGATGGCCACCACATCCGCCGGTGTCTCCACCACGCACAGGACCGAGCCGTCCCGCCGCGGATTCTCACAGATACCGCAGACTGGCTGTTCGGTTAAAGTGCGGCACCGCTGGCAGCGCCCTACGCCATCAATAGCCTGCTCCAGGCTGCGCGCCAGACGCGCCGCGCCGTCGCGATTGTGCTCCAGCAGGTGCAGCACCATACGCTGGGCCGATTTGGGGCCAACCCCCGGCAGACAGCGCAGCGAGGAGATCAGCTCGTCAATCAGTGGACTGAATACCGATGCCATAGTCGCCTCTTAAAACGGCATTTTGAAGTCGGGCGGAATGCCCATGCCGGAGGTCATGTTAGCCATTTTTTCCTTACTGTTGGCTTCCACTTTACGTACCGCATCGTTCACCGCCGCGGCAATCAGGTCCTCAAGGACTTCTTTGTCTTCGCTCATGAGGCTGTCATCGATGTTGACGGTGCGCACGTCGTGGCGCCCGGTCATCACCACTGAGACCAGACCCGCGCCGGACTGCCCGGTGACTTCCGCCTGGGCCAACTCCTCCTGCATCTTCTGCATGTTGGCCTGCATTTCCTGGGCCTGCTTCATCAAATCGCCCAAACCTTTCATAACTCACCTCATCAATAGCGCCCCTATTCCAGGGGCTGTACCGTGTCTTCGCGCAACGTTGCGCCAAAGTGTTCGACCAGTTGTTGCACGATGGGGTCCCTTTTCATGGCTTCAAGCGCTTCGACCCGGCTCTCTTCCTTCAACCGCATGGCCTGCGCCGCCGGTGTCTCGGCCTCGACCGTGCCCGGCTGAATACGCACGCGCACCGACTCGCCAAAGTAATCACTGAGCACATCCGCCAGTCGCTGTTGCTGACTCTCGTCGTAGATGGCGCTGTGACGTTCATCGAGCATAAAATTCAGCTCATTGCCCTGCCGCCCCACCAGCACACAGTTGGCGGCGGTGCTTTGCAGTAGGCCGGTGGCGCTCAACCCCAGATAGACCTGGGCCCAGTTGTCCGGACGGGTCTCTTCCAGGGCCACCTTTGGCACCGCCGGTTTGGCCCGGGCCGCGTTGGCGGGCTCGGGAGCCGGGGCTGCAGCGCCGGTATTATTCGGCCGTGCCGCCGGCGTCGTCGTCGGCGCTGATGCTTCATTCGGTGCCCGATCCGCCGGTTGCGCCCGCGCCGTGGGTGCCGACTGATAAGGGCCATCGAACGGCGGTACCTCCTCGTCGGCCCAGGGCGGTGGCTCTTCCGCGGCCGCACTCGCCGCCGGGGCGGCCTGCTCCGATACTTTGGGAGACTCGCTATGAACCGGCTCGGGCGTTTTCGGGAGCTCGGCCTCGACCGGCTGCCGAGCGGCGCTGGCCGGCTCGGAAGCCGGCGAGGAGACGCTGTCAGGGACCGACTTTGGGGCCTGGGCGGGCTCCTCCAACGCACCAGGCTGGTCAGTCGCTTCAGGGGTCGGGGTCGACGCTGCGGTCGGGGTTGGTTCCGACGCTCCCTGCGTCATCTGTTCGGCGGCCTGAGCCTGCGTTGCCTCGGCCGTCTGAGCCGTCTGTGTCTCGGCCGCCTGAGCCGGCTTGGGAATCTGCTCGGCCAGGCGCTCACCCGGGCTGGCCGGTGTGTCGCTGGCGCCTTGCGGTAATGCTTTCTTGGGAATATCGGCCAATCCCTGCGGTTTGAACGCCAGCATCCGCAACAGCACCATTTCCAGCCCCGCGCGCGGATCCGGCGCCAGTGGCAGGTCTCGCCGGCCGAGCAAGGCGGTCTGGTAAAACAACTGAATGTCCTCGGGCGGCATCTGCTGGGCCAGCTCGAGCACCTTGTCCCGGTCACCGTGGCTGTTATCCGCCGCTTCCGGCAGCGCCTGGGCGATGGCAATCCGGTGCAGCAGCGCCAGCAGTTCGGCCAGTGCGGCCGCATAATCGGGCGCCTGCTCGGACATTTGCTCTACCGCTCCGAGGAGCGCCCGGCCATCCTGCACCGCCAGCGCGGCCAGCATCTCGTAAATGGCCCGCTGGTCAATCGTGCCCAGCATGGCCCGCACTTCGGCCTCGGTGATTTTCCCGGAGCCGTAGGCAATGGCCTGGTCGGTCAGGCTCATGGCATCGCGCATACTGCCGTCGGCGGATCGCCCCAGCAGCCACAGCGCGCTGGCCTCGAACGGCACCAGCTCTTTTTCCAGAATTTCCTGCAGGTGCTGGACAATCCGCTCCGGGTTCATGTTTTTCAGGTTGAACTGCAGACAGCGAGACAGAATGGTCACCGGCAGCTTCTGCGGATCGGTGGTGGCCAGCAGGAATTTGACGTGCGGCGGTGGCTCTTCCAGAGTCTTGAGCAGGGCATTGAAGCTGTGCCCGGAGAGCATGTGCACTTCGTCGATCAGGTAGACCTTATAGCGGCCCCGGGTGGGCGCGTACTGGACGTTTTCCAGCAGCTCACGGGTGTCTTCCACTTTGGTGCGCGAGGCCGCATCCACCTCAATCAGATCGACAAAGCGGTTTTCGGCAATTTCCGTACAGGCGGAGCACTGACCACAGGGCTCGGAGCTGACGCCGCTCTCACAGTTGAGGCATTTGGCGAGAATCCGGGCAATGGTGGTTTTACCCACACCGCGAGTGCCGGTAAAGAGGTAGGCGTGATGAAGCCGGTTGTGGTCGAGGGCGTTAATCAGCGCCTGGAGCACATGCTCCTGCCCCACGGTTTCCCGAAAGGTGCGGGGGCGGTATTTGCGGGCCAGGACTTGGTAGCTCATGCCTTCCTCAGTGGATCAGAATATCAAAACCAGGGCGGGAGTATACCGGAAGATGCCCGGTGATATATACGGCGGGTGCAGGTCTACACCGCTGCGCTCGGCCCCTACGGGAACGACAGAATTATACCAACAAGGGGGGAGATGGGTGGTGACCTGACCAGCCACACCCCGGCACATGACTGACTGCTACCGTTGCTCCCTTCCGGGCCTGGCGGGGTTCACAGCTGATCATTGCGAGGGGACCGGAAAGGCCACCATAGTCGCTCGACGCCGGGGGAATCCCCCTGAAACAGCCGGTGGCTGTGGTCGAGTGGGGCGCATTATGCGCAGTTTGCCCCCCTATTGCAACCTCAATTGAGCAGCATCGACGCACCGGGCCCCAGGGGCAAACCGAGCCAGAACCACACCAGCATCAGTCCACTCCAACCCAGCAGGAACACCAGGCTGTAGGGCAACATCATCGCCATCAGTGTGCCGATACCCAGGTCCGGCTTATAGCGCTGAGCGAACGCCACCACCACGCCAAAATAAGGCATCAGCGGGGTAATGATGTTGGTGCTGCTGTCACCAATCCGGAAGGCCATCTGGGTCGCCTCCGGGCTGATCCCCAACAAAAACAGCATGGGAACAAAGACCGGCGCCAACAGCCCCCACTTGGCGGATGCACTGCCGACAAACAGATTGATAAACGCCGCCATAAAGACAAACACCAGCAGCAAAACACTGTTCGGTAATGCCAGGCCTTGCAGTCCCTCGGCACCGCTGACGGCAAGCAAGGTGCCCAACTGACTCCAGGAGAAATAATTCACAAACTGAGCGGCAAAGAACATCAGCACCAGATAACCGGCCATGGTCGCCATGGTTCCCTCCATGGCCTCCACCAACGCCTGGCTGCTGCCATACCGGCCGCTGACGCGCCCGAACAGCCAGCCGGCCACACCGGCATAGAATGCAATCAACACCACGATGCCTTGCATTGCCGCTGAACCGAGAAACCCCGGATTATTCGGGTCACGCAGCGGCGCCCCCTCCGGAACCGCCGCCACAAGAACAACCAGAACAAACAGAAGCGTCCACACCGCCACCAGCCAGAGGCCTCGACGCTCTGCAATTGACAGGGTGTGCTCCTCATCGGGAGCCGTTTCCGCGAGCCGCTCTGGGCCCTCGCTCCTGGCCAGGTGGGGCATCACCCATCGCTCAGTCACCCAGGCTCCAAGCACACTCAACACCAGGGTGGACACGGCGGCAAAGTAATAGTTGGCCTCAATACCCACTGTGTATTCGGGGGCGACGATGGCGACCGCCTCGGTACTCATTCCGCTGAGAATGACGTCCACCGGACCAATCAGCAGGTTGGCACTGTACCCGGCGGACACCCCCGCAAATGCCGCTGCGATACCCGCCAAGGGTGGTCGCCCCGCGGCGGCAAACATCAGGCCCGCCAGAGGAATCAGGACCACGTAGCCCGCATCCATGGCCAGGTTGGACAGAATGCCGGCAAAGACCACCATCCAGCTCAACAGCCCCTGCGGAGTGGACCGCACCAGGCGCTCCAGCAACACCCGCAACAGCCCGGAGTGCTCGGCCACCCCCAAACCCAGCATGGCCACCAGGACCGTGCCCACCGGCGCAAAGGAAACAAAGTTCTCAACCGTGTGAGTCAGCGCCCAGCGAATCCCCTCGGCACTCAACAGGCTGCGCACCGCAATACGCTCATCCTGCCCCGGCAGGCGGGTGGATACATCAAAGGCGGCCACGACCGCGGATACCAGTACCAATAACAGAGTGAGCCACAGGAACAGCATCGCAGGTGCCGGCAATCGATTGCCCCAGCGGGCGATGGCCGCCAAGGGGCCAGATGTGGCTTGAGAAGCGGGCTCAGTGACGCTCATAAACAATTCCGGTTGCGTTAAAGAATGGTAAGCGGCACTTGCAATCACACCGCACCAGCGTTGTAATGCATGTTTTACGGCCTGTCCAGCGCACAGGCCGGTTCGATTTCTCATGTCACCATCCAGCAGGAGCACAGCATGGCAACTGTTACATTGAAAGGTAACCCGTTTAAAACCAGTGGTGAACTGCCCGCGAAAGGCAGTGCGGCGCCTGACTTCACTCTGGTCAAGACTGACCTGTCAGAAGTCAATCTGAGTGACTTTAAAGGCAAGCGAGTGGTGCTCAACATCTTCCCCAGCGTCGATACACCCACCTGCGCGCAATCGGTCCGCTCGTTCAACGAGAAGGCCAGCGCCCTGGACAACACCGTGGTTCTCTGTGTCTCTGAAGATCTGCCCTTTGCCATGGCACGCTTTTGCGGCGCCGAGGGACTGGACCAGGTGATTCCCGCCTCGGCTTTCCGCTCCAACTTTGCCGAGAGCTATGGCGTTCGCATGGTCGAGGGCCCGCTGACCGGACTGGATGCCCGCGCGGTGGTCGTAGTCGATCAGGACGGTAAGGTCAGCTACACCCAATTGGTCAGCGAAGTGGCGGACGAGCCGGATTACGACGCCGCCATTCAGGCTCTTGGCTGATCGGCGCGCTCCGGGGTCCACGCAACACGCTACGGCCCCGCCCCAACAAAAAAGCCAGCACTCGGTGAGTGCTGGCTTTTTTGTACGTTGCCTTTAACCGTGTTTCAGGCCACCTGACGCCCGCCCGGTGCGGCATCCTCGGGCGTCAACCACTCCCGCACTCGCTGCGCGCCCTGCATCAGGCCGCGACTGTTACTCGCCGATGCCGGGTATTGACTCACCCCCCACCCCCATCGACCGATCGAGGCGTTACTCAGGAACGCAGTGTTGAGGGTCACCAGCTTCCGCTTGACCTCTTCCCCCGACAAAGGCTGATGCAAAACCATAAAGCTGTCGCTACTGTAGCGCACCACCTGCTCGGCGCGACTGAAACTGCGTTTGAGCTGCTGAGCCACTTCCAGCACCTGCGCGTCATCCGGATTCTGCAGCTCAACATAAAACAGCAGGAAAGGTTCGGGCTGGGCGCCCCGCGCGGTGACGGTCAGCCGCTCCAGAAGCTGACGCTCCAGGTGACTGCGATTGGGAAGCCCCGTGGCGGCATCGTAGAAGGCCGCCTGCCGGGCCTGATCCTGAGCCCGTTCCTGCGCTTGCCGCGCCCGGTCCCGCGCCCGAAGATCACTGTAAGCAACATAGATCGCCAACAGCAGCAAGCCACTCACGACGATCGCCGTGGGCACCCCCATCCAGTTCCCCTGCAAGTGGTTACCCTGGTCCATGGCGCCGTCCATCGGGTAGATGGCCGCGACCATCCCCGAGTAATGCATGCCACAAATGGCCGCACCCATCACCAGGGCCGCCAGGGCTTTGACCCACACCGCATACTGGACCGGCACGTCGCGGATTTTGCGACAGATCATCAGCGCTGCCCCGGATGCTCCCACCGCAATCGCGGCGGAGATCGATACCCAGACGGGATCGTATTGAATCGCCGGCTGCATCTGCATGGCATACATGCCCAGATAGTGCATGGAAAAGATACCCGCCCCCATAATCAGTGACGCGGCCGCGATGGCCGCCGCGCTGACCCGGGGCAAGGTGATCACGTGCAGTGCCAGCCCCGACGCCACCAGCGCCGGAAGCCAGGACAAGACCGTCAACCCGGCGTTGAACGACATGGTCATTTCCATGGGCATCTCAAAGGCACTCATGCCTACAAAGTGCATGGACCATATCCCCGTGCCCAGACAGAGTGCGCCAGCGACCAACCAGTTACGCCGCTGAGCCCCGTCGAAATGAAATACCCGGGTACCGAAATAGATGGCCGTGTAGGACGCGATCACCGCCACGCAGTAGGACGCGATTACCAGAATCGCATTGTAGGAGCCTGTCATAGGGAAAGTCCGCTGTTGGTGCCTCAGTCATTATTGACGTTCCGTGTTGTTACGCGCCACAGCAGGACTTGGATCAGGACGACACCCGACGCACCCCGGTCAAATGCTTGAGACAGTGCTCGCGAGCCAAGCGGAGGAAATCCTGCATGAACGGCGCATCCAACTGAGCTTCGCGCACTGCGGCATACAGAATGGGCCAGACACCTCGGGGGCCGGCGGAGCGGACCGTGATCAGTGCCTGATCGACATATTCAGCCAGAACCCAGTTCGGCAGTGCCGAAACACCCCGTCCACTGGCTACCAACTGCACCATCATCAATGTCAGCTCGGCGGTACGCACCGACGCGGGCTCAACCCCGGCGGGCTCCAGGAACTGTTTGAACACGTCCAGACGGCTGCGCTCAACCGGGTAGGTGATCAGCGTCTGCTCCAGCAGGTCCTCGGGTTCGATCCAGGGACGCTCCGCCAGCGGGTGCTCCCGCCCCAGGGCGAACTGCATTTCGTAGGCGAACAGCGGGACATACTCCACCCCACGAATCAGTTGCGGATCCGCGGTCACCACCAGGTCAATATCCCCCTGAACCAGGGCCGGCAGCGGCTCAAACGTAAAGCCACCGGAGAAATCCAGCTCCACGGCCGGCCAATGATTCCGGTACCGCTCAATGGTGGGCATCAACCAGTTGAAACAACTGTGACACTCAATGGCCATATTGAGCCGACCGGCCTCGCCGTGCAGCAGCTTGTGCACCTCCCGTTCGGCGTCCTCCAGCCGGCCCAGCACATCGTCCGCCAGCGCCAGCAAGCGCTTACCCGCCGGGGTAAAGCGCACCGGCCGACTCTTGCGCACGAACAGCTCACCGCCAAGACGGCTCTCCAGGTCCTTCAACTGGTGCGACAGCGCGGACTGGGTCAGGTGGACCCGTTCG
Organism: Marinimicrobium sp. UBA4209; assembly: GCF_002381585.1. Taxonomy (NCBI): domain Bacteria; kingdom Pseudomonadati; phylum Pseudomonadota; class Gammaproteobacteria; order Cellvibrionales; family Cellvibrionaceae; genus Marinimicrobium; species Marinimicrobium sp. UBA4209. The sequence continues at coordinate 16,354 of NZ_DFTP01000044.1, read as the reverse complement.
GCCGCATCCACCAGGGAGCCGGTTTCTCGCAGAGCCACCAGGGTTTTCAGATGACGTATTTCCAACATCGATTGGGTTTCACTCCTCAACAATCGGCCCGGAGAACACCGCCAGCGGACCAATATTAATAAAATTCATAGTAAATCTGAAAATACTCCGTTTGATTCATAGTAGCACTTTACCGAGAATGCGCCCACTACATCGAGACTGACTCGCAACCCCTTTTTGTCGACCATCACTTTATCCCGAGGACCTTATGCACCCGATACTCACCCACAATCTGGGCTTCCCCCGCATCGGCGCCGACCGAGAACTCAAACGGGCTTTGGAGGCCTACTGGCGCGGCGACCTCTCCAAGGAGGCTCTGGAAGACACTGGGCGGACACTGCGCCGCCGACACTGGCAGCAACAGGCGGATGCCGGCCTGAGCTGGATTCCCACCGGTGACTTTGCCTGGTACGACCAGGTCCTGACCCTGTCCGCCACTCTCGGTAATGTTCCCGTGCGCCACCGGGCCGAAGCCCGGAACACCGGCGCTGAACCGGGCTCCCACTCCGAATGTGGCTGCAGCGAGCCGATTGACGCCCCGGAGGCGCCCGAGGGGCCCTGCCGACAGGTGGATCTGGACACGCTGTTTCGGATGGCGCGGGGGCGAGCACCGACCGGCGCGGCCAGTAGCGCCTGTGAAATGACCAAGTGGTTCGACACCAACTATCACTACCTGGTACCGGAATTTCACCCCGACCAGACCTTTGAGTTGAGCTATCGGCAGATCATCGATGAGACCCGGGAGGCCATCGCCCTCGGGCACCAGGTCAAGCCGGTGATTCTCGGTCCGCTCAGCTATCTGTGGCTGGGCAAAGAAAAAGCGGACAATTTTGATCGGCTGAGCCTGCTTGAGGCGCTGCTGCCGGCCTATCAGCAATTGCTGGATGCTCTGGCCGATGCCGGCGCCAAGTGGGTGCAGATTGATGAGCCGATTCTGGTGCTGGACTTGCCCGCTGCCTGGCAACAGGCCTTCGAGCCGACTTACCATCGCCTGCAGAACCGAGCGGTCAAACTGCTACTGGCCACCTATTTCGGCGCCCTCGGCGAGAATCTGTCCACTGCGGTGCAGTTGCCGGTCGCCGGCCTTCACATCGACGCGGTGCGCGCACCGGAGCAGCTATTGAACGTCGTCGACCGCCTGCCGGTACACAAGGTGCTGTCGGTGGGGATAATCGACGGGCGAAATATCTGGCGTACCGACCTGAGAGCGGCACGGGAAACGCTCGCCGAACTCGCCGAACGGCTGGGAGAGCGACTCTGGCTGGCCCCTTCCTGCTCACTGCTGCACGTGCCGGTGGACCTGAAACGGGAACAGGCCCTGGAGCCAGAGCTGAAAAGCTGGCTGGCCTTCGCGCTGCAGAAGGTCGACGAAGTGGTGACTCTGGCACAGTTACTGGCGCCCGAGCCGGCTCCATCCGCACTGGCTGCACTTGAGGCCAGCGATCAGTCGGTGCGCTCCCGGCGTGAATCCCGCCGCGTCCACAACCCGGCGGTGCAGGAGCGCCTGAGCGCCATTTCTCCCACCGACAGTCAGCGCCAGAGCCGGTTTGCGCAGCGGTCGGCCAAACAACAGGCACTCCTGCAATTGCCGGAATTTCCGACCACGACCATTGGCTCTTTTCCCCAGACCGATGATATCCGTCAGGCACGCCGAGCCTACAAGCAGGGACAACTGTCCGAAGTGGAGTATCGCAATCGTATGCGCCAGGCCATTGCCGATGCCATTGTTCGCCAGGAGCAATTGGGGCTGGATGTACTGGTGCACGGCGAAGCCGAGCGCAATGACATGGTGGAATATTTCGGTGAGCAGCTCGACGGCTACGCTTTCACCCAGTTTGGCTGGGTCCAGAGTTATGGCTCCCGCTGTGTGAAGCCGCCCATCATTTACGGTGATGTGGCCCGCCCCCGGGCCATGACCACCCAGTGGGCCCGCTACGCCCAGTCCCTGAGCCGCAGACCGGTCAAGGGGATGCTGACCGGCCCGATTACCATGCTGTTCTGGTCCTTTGTGCGCAACGACCAACCCCGCTCTGTGACAGCACGACAGATCGCCCTGGCACTCAGGGACGAAGTCAAAGATCTGGAGACCTCCGGCATTCAGATCATCCAGATTGACGAGCCTGCCCTGCGCGAAGGTCTGCCGTTGAAGCGGAAAGATTGGGGGGAGTACCTTGACTGGGCGGTAGAGGCGTTTCGTCTGAGCGCCAGTGGCGTGAACGATGAAACCCAGATTCATACCCATATGTGTTATTCAGAGTTCAACGACATCATCGATGCCATTGCGGCATTGGACGCGGATGTGATCACCATTGAGACGTCACGCTCCCAGGGTGAGCTGCTCGATGCCTTCGAGCAGTTCTCCTACCCGAATGACATTGGCCCGGGCGTATACGACATTCATTCACCCAATGTGCCCCCGGTCGAGGCCATGGTGACCCTGATGGAGCAGGCGGCTCAACGGCTACCGAAGGAACGTCTCTGGGTCAATCCGGACTGCGGCCTGAAAACCCGGGGCTGGGTGGAAACCGAAGCCGCCCTGGCCAACATGGTCAGCGCCGCTCGACGCCTGCGCGAACGTTCTAGCGACGCTGCCTGAGTCGGGCCCTCAGGCCTGGCGGCGCCGGGGAGCACGGGCCTGCCCGCTGCCCTCGTGCCGCCGCCCTTCCAGCAGCGACTGAAGCGCCGACCGGGAGCCATTGCTGGCCACCGGTTCGGCGCGCAGCGCCATGGGGGAGCGCCCGACCCACTCTGCACGCCAACGCCAGAACTCCGGATGTTCCGGGTCGCCGCGCAACTCGATGATGCTCAACCGGTCGGGAACCAGCGGGAGCTGCTCCATCAACTGCATCAGAAACGGTTCGGCATTCTTGCCAAAAAAACTGGAGGCCTGTTGGCGGGGCGCACTCACGAACAGGGTATCGCGGTGTTCCCCGGGCATAAACTTCACACCCAATACAACGGGCTGCCCGAGACGGTTGGTCAGGGACAGGGGTTCAACAGCGGGATGGGGCATAACGGCTCACGTCCAGGAGGCATCCGCCTCGACTATCCACAAAGCGGCGCAGTGTACGGATCCACAGGGGAACTACAAGTGATAATTGCGTGACATTTGATCTGGCCCCAGGAGTAACCGGTTGCAATCACCCGCTGGCCCCATGTCGGTCATGAAGAGGGCGTGATGTCCGGCTCCGCAACAGGACGCCCACGAATAACACTGTTGTGCCCATGGGTTTTGGCGTAGTAAAGCGCCTGATCGGCCGAGGCAATCAGTTGAGATATGCCGGCTCCGGGCTCGCAGGCCACCCCGGCGCTCAGAGTGAGCACACCGAGCGGACTCGGGGCGTGTTCGATGCGAAGCTTCTGCACCGCGTCGCACACCCGGCTGGCGCCGAGCCAGGCCCCTTCCAAGTCGGTATCCAGCATTAACAACAGCAGCTCCTCACCACCGTACCGGTAGAGGGTATCGCCCTGACGCAGATGGCCGGTAATGGTTTCGCAGACCCGCTGCAACGCCCGATCTCCCGCCTGATGACCGTAATAGTCGTTGTATTTCTTGAACCAGTCCAGATCCAGCAATGCCAGGGCAAAACGGCGCTTGGGATGCGTTGCCAGGACCTTGAGGTCGCGCTCCATCGCGCGACGATTGCCGATATTGAGCAGGGAATCCTGCAGGGACTCCGCCCTGAGTACGCGATTGACACTGACCAACTCGGTCTGGCGCTCCAATATCTGAATATACGCCTGTGCCATGTCAGTGTGAGTGATCATGCCCACCAGTGCCCCCCGGTCGTCCAGCACCGGCATCTGGCGCTGACGATATTCCTGCGCGCGTTTGAGCGCCTCCAGCAGCGACGCTCCGGCGGGCACACAGACCGGATTGACGGTCATCACATCCGCCGCCCGTCCGACCTCAACCCGGCCGGATTCGAGCACCTGGGCCAGCGCCGACACCAGATCTTTTTCCCGAATCAGGCCCGCCACTCGGCCGCCGTCCATCACAACGGCACAGGAGTGCTGATTGCGGCGCATCAGAGCCAGTACTTCGATCAGGCTCTGGCCGCCATTCACCTGGGTGCCCACCGGGGTCATCAACTCTTGAACGGTCATCATCACGGACTCCGCTTCCGACGTCAGTCAACCACTCTCACTATATGCTTCCGCCTGAACCGGCCGGAGCGCCAAAAATCGTGCATCTTACCACGGTTGGCGCCGAATTCATCTACCGGTTGTCGGTTTTCTGGCACACCCGAGCGGCATTCGACCCGTTTCTGCCAGTCCTGCGGATTTTATTCGTCCGATGTCGGTCCAACCGCGGAGCATTTGCGCCAATATTTGACACGAAGCCCCGAGGCGCCGAGAATCGCGGGCTTCCCCAAAATCTCAGGTACACAAAGGCATGCGTAATACTCGAGACAACGGCTTGATCTCCGTCACCCGCTTCGGCCTGCCCCTGCTGCTCGCCCTGACTCTGGGCGCCTGTGGCAGTGACAGCGACAATAACCAGAACACCTCATCCAGCTCCAGCTCAAGCTCCAGCAGCTTCAGCGGGGGTATTGATAACGCGGGCAATACCGGAGGCGTAAGCGACGCCGAGTGGCCGGAAATCAATGTCGAATCAGTAGAGCCCAAGGAGATCCGTTTTTCCTGGACCGCCGTTGAAGGTGCTGAGTATTACCAGCTGCAGAAGAAACCAGGCGACGGCAGTGGCTACGAGGTGGTAGCTGACAACCTGACCGAAACAGAGGCCAGCGACACCGTCGCGGTGCACCAGCATGACTGGCACAACGCCCTTTATACCGTCACCGCCTGTTTGAACGCCGACTGCTCCGAATACGACGATTCCAACGAGCAACTGACCCTGAACGTCATGCTCGACACCATCGGCTTTGTCAAAGCCGACAGCAACGAAGCCGCCGACTGGTTTGGCTGGGCGGTCGCCCTCTCGGCCGATGGCCAGACCCTGGCGGTCAGCGCGCCCCGCGAAGCCAGTCAGGCACGGGGCGTCAACGGTGATGCCTCCGACAACTCCGTATTCGGTGCCGGCGCCGTTTACGTGTTCCGCCTGGTGGACGGCCTGTGGCAGCAGGAGGCCTATCTGAAAGCCTCCAACACTGAAGCGCCCAGCGAAAACGACGACGGTGACAATACCACCCGATACAACGACCGCTTCGGCTTCGCCCTGTCCCTGTCGGACGGCGGCGATGTGCTCGCGGTCAGTGCGACCCTGGAAGACAGCGACGGAACCGGCGTGAATCCGGAACAGGACAATAATGGCGCCCCCGGAACCGGCGCGGTGTATGTCTTCAAACGCGGGGAGGAAGGCTGGGCGCAGGACGCCTTTCTCAAGGCCTCCAATGCCGAACCCCCGGAAGAAGAGGAAGAAGAAACCGACGAGACGGCCGAAGACGATGGCACCGATGACCCGGCAGCGGACGACGAAACAGAAGACGGCGAAGTCACCATCCCGACCAACGTCAACGACCGTTTTGGCCACCGCGTCGCCCTCTCCGGTGACGGCCAGACGCTGGTGGTCAGCGCCCTGTTCGAATCGAGCGACGCCACTGGCATCAACGGCGACGAGAACAACAATGATGCACCCAACGCCGGTGCCGTCTATGTATTCACCGACTCGGACAGCGGCTGGGCACAGCAGGCCTATGTAAAGGCCTCGAACACCTTCTCTGCCATCACCGCGACCGGCACTCCGCTGTACCACCTGTTTGGCAGCAGCCTGGCCATCTCCACCGACGGCAATACCCTGGCGGTGGGCGCGACCGGTGACGCCAGTCGCTCCACCGGGATCAACGGTGAGGACGACAACCGGACCATCATTAACGCCGGCGCGGTCTACTTGTTCGTTCGCGACGATAATAACTGGTCACAGTCGACCTATATCAAGCCAAGCCACACCTACACCGAGCAGGAACTGACCGGCTACGCTCAAAGTTTCGGAGCCAGTGTTGCCTTATCCGGCGACGGTACCCGCCTGGCAGTGGGCAGCACCGGTGACCTGACGGCCGAGCCCGGGATCAACTCCAGTCCGGACAATTACGACCTTGAGGACGTCACCACAGTCGCCACCAACAGTGGTGCGGTCTACCTGTTCCGCCAAGTGGATGGTGAGTGGGAACAGACCTCATTCCTGAAGGCCTCCAACAACCTTCAGGGGCTGCGCTTCGGCGAAACACTGGCCTTTGCCCGCAACGGGCGTCATCTGGTGGTAGGCAGCACGCGCGAGCCCAGCGCCGAGACCGGTATAGACGGCGTCAGTGATGACAACTCGGCCCCTCGTGCCGGTGGTGCTTACCTCTTTTCAATCATTGACGGTCGCTGGCGCGAAGCCTCTTACATCAAGGCCGCCAACACCGAAGCGCGGGACGGTTTCGCCATTGGCCTGGCGCTGTCGGCCGAAGGCGACACCCTTGCCATCGGCGCCTACCGCGAAGACAGCGATGCCCAGGGCATCAACGGCGACCGGGACAACAACGAAGGCACCGATTCCGGCGCGGTTTACCTCTACTGACACCTTTGCTCCCTGGGCCTGCCGAGTGGCCCCGGGAGCTCCCCCCTCCCCTCAAGCCTGCACAGCTCCCCCTCCAACTGGTATCATGGCGACATCGTTCATTACCCATGGCCCCAGAACTTATGCTGCTTTTTGTCGACAACCTCGCCACCGTGGATTTCAGCTTTCTCGATGCCCGCCGCGGCCTGCTGGGTGAAACCTGGCTGGCTGATGTGCAACTGGAGGGCGCATTGGATGAACAGGGTATGGTCTGTGATTTCAGTACGGTCAAGAAGACGCTGAAAGCGTGGCTGGACAACGAGCTTGATCACCGCCTTCTGGTGCCCCGCCACTCCCACCAACTGGAGCTTGAAGACGAAGGCGACGTTCTGTCCCTGCGCTGGCACTTTGGGGACCGCAGCGAGACGATTGATCTTCGCTGCCCCAAAGAGGCGGTGGCGCTGGTGGATGCCGAGGAGCTGACCCGTGAAAGCGTCGCCGAGTGGTGCATTCAACGCCTTAACGAAGAGCAGCTGTTCCCCGAAGGCACGCGCCTGCACCTGAGCTTTTCCACCGAATACATTGAGAGTGTGTTTTATCACTATAGCCACGGCCTGAAGAAGCACGATGGCAATTGTCAGCGAATCGCCCACGGTCACCGTTCGAAGATTGCAATCTGGGCGGACGATATTCCCTCTCCGGCCCTGGAGGGTGAGTGGGCCAGTCGGTTCCGTGATATTTATCTCGCGACGCGTGAGGACCTGGTGGCGGAGGAAGGGGATTATTTCCGCTTTGCCTATACGGCGCCCCAGGGGGATTTTGAGATTACCCTGCCCCAGCGTTGTTGTTACCTTATGGACACGGATACTACGGTGGAGTTGATTGCCGACCACATCGCCAAAACCACCAAGTCCGAGTACCCGACCAGTACCATTCGTGTGCAGGCCTATGAAGGTATGAATAAAGGTGCAATCGCCGAGGCGTAAACCTCAATACACCGATGATTCACCTTCAGGACGGGTTTTGAAGCGTGGCTGTGCCCAAAAATATTGATGTGGGCACTCTTCGATGGCTTCTTCCATGTAGCGGTTGACCCGCACTGTGTCGGCATAGTCGTCGCCGCTGGGGAAATCTCCCAATGCCGGCCGGATGACCAGTTCGTAACCGCGCCCGCCGGGTAGGCGGTACTGGGTAAACGGAATCACCCGTCCCTTGCCCATGCTGACCAGTTTGCCTGTGGCACTGACGGTGGCGGCCTGCACGCCGAAGAAGGGGGCGAAGAGGCTGTTTTTTGAGCCCAGATCCCGGTCCGGGGCGTACCAGATGAAGCGGCCTTTGCGCAGGCGGCTGATCATGGCGCGTACGTTGTCGCGGGGGATGGTCATGGCGCCGGGGGAGTAGGCGCTGCGGCGTTTCATTTGCAGGTAGTCGTACACCGGGTTGCTGTGGGGCCGGTACATGCCGTCGAAGTTGACCACCTGACCCAACATGGCGCTGCCAATGTCCAGGGTCGTCATGTGCAGGCTGAGCAGCAGCGCGCCCTGCCCCGCCTCTTCAGCGGCTTTCAGATGTTCCAGGCCGGTGACGGTAAACAGTCGGCGCAGTCGCCAGCCCGGCCAGAACCAGGCGATGCCGGTTTCGAACACGGTCATGGCGGTGGAGGTGAGGTTCTGTTTCAGCAGGCGCTCGCGTTCGACCTCTGACAGATTCGGAAAACAGAGCTCAATATTGCGTCGGGCAAAGTTCAGCCGTTTTTTATTCAGCCTCAGCAAAGGCGCCAGCGCTTTGGCCAGCCACCACTGCAACCGGTAAGGCAGTTGGGCGATCAGAAACCATAGCCCGGCACCCAACCAGGAGGGCCAGTGACGGGGGGCGAGCAGTTGTTTGGGGAAGGATGTTTCAGCCATAGGCTATCTATTTACCTCAATGCGTATCGGCCGCGTTCTGGGCCATGGCCTCCAGACGGGCGTCTTTTTCCTGCCAAAGTTCGTTGACGCGGGCCTGAAACCGGGCTCGAAACGCCTCATCGTTCGGATAGTCGCCCACCATGTCGTTGGTGATGGGGCGCTGCTGGATGTGCATGTCCACCCGGCGTACTCGCCCACAGGCGTATTCCCAGAACGTGGGGCGGCCGTGGGGGTAGTAAAGGGTCACATCCAGCATCTGTCGAAGCTGGCCGTTCATGGCCGACAGGGTGAAGGCCAGGCCACCGGCTTTGGGCTTGAGCAGGTGCCTGAACTCCGGCGTGCCGTCGTCGCCGGCTTGCGCCAGCTGCTTGGCGGGCGTAAAGCGGGTGCCTTCCAGAAAGTTGATGATGGTGACCGGGCTGTGTTGGTACATTTCGCAGGCCCGGCGGGTACGCTCCAGGTCATCGTTGACCAGCGCCGGATTGCGGGTGATGTCTTTTTTGCTACGCCTGCGCATCACCGGAAAGTCCATCGCCCACAGTGCCTGCCCGAGCAGGGGCACCCAGAGAAGCTCGCGCTTGAAGAAGAATTTCACGTAGGGAATGCGACCGTTCAATACCCGGACCAGGATCATGATATCGACCCAGGACTGATGGTTGGCAATCAGCATGTACCACTCGTTGCGACTGAGTTGGTCGATATCTCCGCTGACGCGAATGTCGGTGCGGGTCAACAGCTTTTGATGCCAGCCATTGAGCGTAATCCAGCCGCTCGCCAGTTTGTCGAGCACGGCATTACAGGGGCGTCGCAGAGCGGGGATGATCAGTTTGACCAGCGCCACGGGCATGATCAACAGGAACACGCCCGCGATGGTGATCACGTACAGCGACAGGCTGAGGAAGCCCACGAGGGGGTAGATTATTGGCATACAAGCTCTCACGTAGGTCGGATTAGCGCAAAGCGCGTAATCCGACACAGAGGTGCCGCATGTCACGGGTCGATCGGGGCTTTAACTCAACGGCACCGTCACACATCGTTGAACGCTTAAAACGGCGCCTTCACCAACGGACTGACATCCGCCTCGTAGTCCACACCGTCGACGCCAAAGCCGAACAACTTCAGGAAACCTTCGTTGTAGCCCTTGTAGTCGGTCAGTTCAAAGAGGTTGTCTTCGGTCACTTGCGGCCAGATTTCTTCCACCTTGGCCTGTACTTTGGAGTCCAGCTCCAACTCGTCTACGCGGAAACGGTCTTCGTCGTCGAGACGCGGGTTGGCGCTATACAGGCATTCCACGAACAGACGCTGCAGCTGGTGAATGCAGTCTTCATGGGTGCCCTGCTCTTTCATTACTTTGAACAGGATGGACATGTACAACGGCATCACCGGAATGGCGGAGCTGGCCTGGGTGACCACTGCTTTGAGTACCGCGACGTGGGCCGTGCCGTTGAGGTCATCCAGTTTCTGGTCGATGGCCAGGGAGGCGCGATCCAGGTCTTCTTTGGCCTTGCCGATGGTGGCCTTGCCGTAGATCGGCCAGGTCAGCTTGTCGCCCAGGTAGGTGTAGGCGGTGGTCTGGCAGTTCTGCTCCAGCACGTCGGCGTCTTTCAGGGCGTCGATCCACAGTTCCCAGTCTTCGCCGCCCATCACTTTGACGGTGTTGGCAATTTCTTCGTCGTTGGCCGGCTCGACGGTGGTCTCGGTGATTTTCAGGGTATCGGTGTTCAGGCCTTTGGAGGTGTAGGCCTGACCAATCGGCTTGAGCACGGAGGTGTAGGTTTCACCGGTCTTGGGGTCGGTGCGTCGGGGCGAGGCCAGGCTGTAGACCACCAGGTCGATTTTGCCCAGGTCTTTTTTGATCTGCTCGATGGTCTGGGCCTTGATCTCGTCGGAGAAGGCGTCCCCATTGATGGTGTGGGCGTAGAGGCCATCAGCTTCGGCAAATTCGTGGAAGGCGGCGGTGTTGTAGTAGCCGGCGGAGGCGGTACGCTTCTCGGTGGGCGGTTTTTCGAAGCAGACCCCGAGGGTTTTGGCGCCAGAGCCGTAGGCGGCGGTGATGCGTGAGGCCAGGCCATAGCCGGTGGAGCAGCCGATGACCAGTACGTTTTTCGGGCCACCGTTGATGGGCCCCTGGGCCTTGGTGTAGTCGATCTGCTCGCGCACGTTGGCGGCGCAGCCCTGTGGGTGGGCGTTGGTGCAGATGAATCCGCGTACTTTTGGCTTGATAATCATGTAAAGTCCTACTCTTGTCTGGTCTGTTTGGTCGCTGCCCTGACCGTCGTTACGTGCTGTCAACGGCCGTTCAACCGCCCCAGTACTCAGATTCGGGGCGAAAAACGGGCATTGTACCAGCAGATGGGCTTTTTCGGCGAAATCTGTGGTTTTTGGAGATACTTCCAAGGTGCCACTAAGAGGGCCCGGCCCCGGCATCGGGTGGGTTCTTCTCAAAACGCGATAAATACGGTCCCTGTAGCTCCCTCTCTTCATCCCTGAAGAGAGGGTTTGAGAAGAACCCACCCGATGCCGCGACCTCTGAGGTAAACGGAACCCAATAGCTACTAGCGAAGCTTGGCTCAATATCCGGGACTCTGCCTCATTTAAAAGGAGAAATCATGCTGAAACCCATGCTCGCCCTGATGTTCTGGACGCTCTGCGTCGCTCTCTATTTGCTGACCCTGCGGATCTTGGCGGTGCGTAAGGGCACGGTGTCGATCGGCTATTTTCGGCTTTATCCGCCGGATCAGGCCGCTCCGGCACGGGCGCTGGCGGCGGCGCGTCATTATGACAACCTGTTTCAGGTGCCGATCCTGTTCTACCTCGCCTGTGTCACCAGTCTGGCCATGGGGCTCAATGGTCCGGCGGCGCTGGCCTGGGGGTTTGTGGCGCTGCGGGTGGTGCACGGTCTCATCCATATGGGCTACAACAACGTAATGCATAGGTTCATAGCATTTATGGCGAGCAACCTGTTGTTGGTGGCCATTTGGGTGGTGATTGCGTTGCAGCTGGGGAGTCGGGTTTAGCAGCGGATAAGTTGTTGGCGGCAAATCCTGACAACAGGCCCAAACTGGCATAACGTCCGGACCGTGAAGGGGATCTTCTTTCAAGACACGCCGTAAACCCATCCCTGGGGGCTCGAATCGCGGGTCCCCCGCTCCACGGTCTTGAAAGAAGATCCCCTTCACGGCCCTCAGCATCACAAACAACCTCGGGCGTTCGCCGGCAATTTAACCGTTAGGTGCTATTTCCCTGAACGAGAAGTTGGCACTGCGGAGGCTGGGTATACCCTCACGAGACCGTCACCCGCCTGGACGGCGGGTGACGAGCCTACATGGATGTATTTACGGCGTGTCTCACACCGGTATACCCAGCCGGAGCATCACATGCGAAGCGCCTGTAATAGGAGACACACATTGGAGAAACCCACCCCAAACCCGTAGAATATTGCACCCACTGTCGAGAGCTGTAACGACCCAGATGATACCGAGCATACGCCACACCTCCCCCGTCCAGAGCCGCTACCTCGCGTTTATTGAGGCCCTGCGCCAATCCGACTTTCAGGGCGATCTGAACCCGGACTACGCCAACCGCACCGTGCTGGCGACCGACAACTCCATCTACCAGGTCCTGCCCCAGGGCGTCATCTACCCCAAAAACGTGGACGACCTGGTGATCCTGGCCCGGCTCAGCGACCAGCCCGATTATCAGGACATCGTCTTGAGCCCCCGCGGCGGCGGCACCGGCACCAATGGCCAGTCCCTCACCGACGGACTGGTGGTGGACACCTCCAAATACATGAACCAGATCCTCGAAATCAACGTCGAGGAGCGCTGGGCGCGGGTCCAATGCGGCGTGGTGAAAGACCAGTTGAACGCGGCCCTCAAGCCCCACGGACTGTTCTTCGCCCCGGATCTGTCCACCAGCAACCGGGCCACCATCGGCGGCATGATCAACACCGACGCCTCCGGCCAGGGCTCCTGCCGCTACGGCAAAACCCGGGACCACGTGCTGGAGCTGCGCACCGTATTGCTCGACGGCAGCGACTGGACCTCCCGCCCCATGGACGACGCCGAGCTGACCGAGGTCAGCCAGCGCGAGGATCGCGTGGGCGAGGTACACAAGGCACTCAATCAGATTCACACCGACCACGCCGAGCTGATCGACGCCAAATTTCCCAAGCTCAATCGCTGCCTGACCGGCTACGATTTTGCCCATGTGCGCACACCCGAAGGTCGCTTTGATCTGAACAGCGTGCTGTGCGGCAGCGAAGGCACCCTGGGCTTTATCGCCGAGGCCAAGCTCAACCTGCTGCCCATCCCCAAGGTCTCCGCGTTGGTGAATGTTAACTACCGGGACTTTAACGCGGCGCTGCGCGATGCCACCGAGCTGATGAAAGCCGAACCCACCGCCATCGAAACCGTGGACTCGAAGGTGCTCAATCTGGCGATGAACGACATCGTCTGGCACAGCGTGTCCGAGTTCTTTCCGCCAGCGGAGAGCGGCGAGCCGATTCAGGGCATCAACCTGGTGGAGTACACCGCCGACAGCGAGGAAGAACTGGAAGCCGCGGTCAAAGCGCTGACCGATCAACTGGATGCCGACACCGATGTCAGTAAAGGCCGCTTGGGTTACAGCCTCGCATGGGGTTCGGCGTCGGTCGCAAAAATCTGGGCCATGCGCAAAAAATCCGTGGGCCTGTTGGGCAATGCCGAAGGTGAAGCCCGTCCCATTCCCTTCGTGGAAGATACCGCTGTGCCGCCGGAAAACCTGGCCGACTTCATCATGGAGTTCCGTCAGGTACTGGATGAGCGAGGCATGACCTACGGCATGTTCGGCCATGTGGACGCGGGAGTACTCCACGTGCGCCCCGCCATCGACATGAAAGATCCGGAACAGGAAGCCCTGATCCGCCCGATCACCGACCAAGTGGTTGAGCTGGTCAAAAAATACAAAGGCCTGCTCTGGGGCGAACACGGCAAGGGCGTGCGCGCCGAATACGCGCCGGAATTTTTCGGCGAACTCTACCCGCAGTTGCAACGACTGAAAGCCGCCTTCGATCCGCGCAATCAGTTGAATCCGGGCAAAATTGCCACGCCCGCGCCGGAGTTGGAACTGCTCAAAATTGACGGCGTCACCACCCGCGGTCAGCAGGACCGGAAAATTCCGGTGCAGGTCTGGGAAGGTTACAGCGAGGGCATGCACTGCAACGGCAATGGTCAGTGCCACAACTGGAACCCCAACGACGCCATGTGCCCCTCCTGGAAAGGCACGCGCCTGCGCACCCACACCCCCAAAGGTCGGGCCTCATTGGTGCGCGAGTGGCTCAAGCAGTTGAGCGAGCGGGACGTGAACGCGATCGAGGAATCCGAAGCGACGCGCCAGCAGTCGTTCCTGTTGAACCTGCCGACGCGCATCAAAAACACCATTGGCAAAAAGCGCGGCGAATACGACTTTTCCCACGAAGTCCACGAGTCCATGATGGGCTGTCTGGCCTGTAAGTCCTGCACCGGTCAGTGCCCCATCAAGGTGGACGTACCCAGCTTCCGCAGCAAGTTTCTGGAGCTGTATTACGGTCGCTACCTGCGCCCATTGAAAGATTATTTTATCGGCGGGCTGGAATTTATGGTGCCCACCTTGTCCAAAGTGCCCTGGCTGTACAACGGCCTGATGAAGCCCCGGTTTATGCAGGCCCTCATGGCCAAAGTGGCCGGCATGGTGGACAGCCCGCTGCTTACCGGCGTCTCCCTGGACAACGAACTGCAGACACGCAAAATCCGTTACGCCAGCGCCCAGAATATTGCGGCGCTCACTCAAGAGCAGCGGGATAAAGCGGTAATTCTGGTGCAGGACGCCTTCACCAGCTATTTTGAAACCCAGTTGGTATTGGACAGCCTCGACCTGCTGACCAAGCTGGGCTTCACGCCGCTGGTGGCTCCTTTCAAACCCAACGGCAAACCACTCCACGTCCACGGTTTCCTCGGCCCCTTCGCCAAGGCGGCGGTGAAAAACGCCGAGCACCTGAACGATCTCGCCCGCAGTGGTATTCCTCTGGTGGGACTGGAGCCGTCCATGACCCTCGCTTATCGCAGCGAGTACCAGAAGGTGTTGGGCAAAGAGGCGCCTGAGGTGGCCCTGTTGCAGGAGTGGCTGGCAGAGCAGAAAGCGCAGCTCGAAACGCGCGCGGATTTGTTGCAGCCGGGGGATTATTCCCTGTTGGCCCACTGCACGGAAAAAACCAACGCGGCCGGATCGATCAAGGATTGGCAGGCAGTGTTCGGTGCCTTGGGGCAGACACTGACGGTAATCGACACGGGTTGCTGCGGCATGGCGGGCACTTACGGGCACGAGGCCAGTAACGTTGAAACGTCGAAGAGAATTTACGGTCTATCATGGGCAGAGGTCTTGGCAAATCCGGAACACGAGGGAAAACTGACTGCCACCGGTTACTCCTGCCGTTCTCAGGTGAAACGCATTGACGATGTGGCCATTCCTCATCCTGTGCAGGTGTTGTTGGCGCAGATGTGAAGTAGAAGGTGCATAACGCCCGGCCCAAGGAGGGGAAAGCCTTTCAAGACACGCCGTTAACCCATCCCTGGGGGCTCGGATCGCGGGTCCCCCGCTCTACGGTCTTGAAAGGCTTTCCCCTCCTCGGGCCTCAGTGCCAGTACTAGCTTGGGCGCTATTTCCCGAAACGATACGCTTGCACCGCGGAGGCTGGGTATACCCTTCCGAGACCGTCACCCGCCTGGATGGCGGGTGATGAGCCTACAAGGATGTATTCACGGCGTGTCTCGGAAGGGTATACCCAGCCGCAGCCCCTCACCGCGAAGCTCCCTTTCTACACATCACAGAACATCACGACAAAACTGGAGACCGATGTATGCTGCTCCAAGAAAAGACATTCTCGCTACTCGAACTCGCTTCGGTCAGAGAAGACGGCTCCATCACGGAAACACTGCGGGACACGCTTCGCTACGCCCAAAAAGCGGACCAACTCGGCTTCGAACGCTTCTGGCTGGCCGAACACCACAACATGGAAGGCATCGCCAGCTCCGCGACCTCCGTGTTGATCGGCCACATCGCCGGGGGCACTGAACGCATCAAGGTCGGCTCCGGCGGCATCATGCTGCCCAACCACCCGCCGCTGGTAATCGCCGAACAATTTGGCACCCTCGCCAGCCTCTACCCGGGGCGCATTGAACTGGGTCTGGGCCGCGCGCCCGGCACCGACGCCATCACCATGCGAGCGCTGCGCCGGGATATGCGTTCCGCCGACGACTTCCCACAGGACGTCGGGTTACTACAGCAACTGCTCGCGCCCCTGAAACCCGGCCAGAAACTCAAAGCCATTCCCGGCGCCGGCACCGAAGTGCCCATCTGGCTGCTGGGTTCCAGTCTGTTCAGCGCACAGCTTGCCGCGCAGAAAGGCCTACCCTACGCCTTCGCCGGCCACTTCGCACCGCGCCTGGTCCGTGAAGCCCTGCATGTCTACCGGGAAAATTTTCAGCCTTCCGAAGTATTGGACAAACCTTACGCCATTCTGGGGATTCCACTGATTGCGGCGGACACCGATGCCGAAGCGCGTTACCTGGCCACAACCAGCCATCAGCGTATTCTGGCCCTGCTGCGCGGCCAGCCGCTGTGGTTGAAGCCTCCCGTGGAAGACATGACACCCCTGTGGTCGCCCGAGGAAGAGGCCGCCGTAAAAGACTTTCTCGGCCTGGCGGTGGTCGGTGGCCCCGATACCGTGCGGGAAGGTCTGGAAGCTCTGTGCCGGGAGCTGCCCTTTGATGAGTTTATGTTCACCATTGATATGTACGACCCGGCAGCGCGGGTTCACGCGTTGGATCTTTTGGCCAATATTCGAAACGTTGAGTGACGGTTACGGCGGATGCGCCTTCGG